>JBQCHB010000081.1:0-2821 GCA_051955075.1 Flavisolibacter sp. | reverse complement strand
CACCTGGCAAGGGTGCATGATACCAAACCTATTGGAACACATGCGCATGAATGGTTCATGTTTCATGCAGCCAAATATGGTTTTAAAATGGCCAATACGCTGGCCCTGGAGCATTGGACGGATATTTACCGCGGCGATCTTGGCATTGCGCTTTCCGAGACGTTTACGACCAACGAATTTTTCGAAGTGTTTGATAAAAAGTTTGCCAAGCTCTTTGATGGTGTACGCCACGACAGCGGCAACCCTGTTGGCTTTGCGCAAAAAACTATTGATCATTATCAAAAGCTCGGTATTAATCCGCTTTCGAAAACCATTATTTTTTCTGATTCTCTGAATTATGAAAAAGTAAAAGCCATTGCTGATTTTTGCCAGCGAAAGATTGGAATATCTTTTGGCATTGGCACCAATTTTACCAACGATGTTGGTCTTGCACCGATGAATATAGTCATGAAAATGACCGAAGCTTTGCCAGAGGGAGAAGTTTGGACACCGGTTGTAAAGCTATCAGACGAACCTGCAAAATATACCGGTGATCCGCAGATGATAGAACTGGCGAAGAAAGTGTTGAAAATAGAATTGTAGTTGGCAGAATAATCTTTGTGTAAGAACAACATGAGTGTTGATAATTGTTTTAAGCACTTTCAACATTCTGTATAATCAGAACGAAACTGCCCGTTCACAGCAATTATTTGTTTAAGTAAAATATTGTTATCACCATCGATGGTAACAATTGCAAAATTTAAATCAGCCTGTTCACCAATAAAACTAACTACGCCATCTATCCTTATCAAGCCATTATCGTCTATTAAAAAAGAAGCTTTTGATTGTTGTTGCCAAAGGGTTTTTAAAAATGCCTTTAATTTTTGCAGATCGTCAAATGTTTCTCTTTTATCCATACAAATGTTGGCTCTTGTAATTCGCAAGCTTTTGCTGTTATCAGCCGCTGGCTTTAGAAATAAAGTAAAGGTTCAAAACCACGTATAATACCAATACTACCTGTGCAGCGATCATGTCAAAACGAAAAGCCTGTTTGATCTTATTTTTCTTTACCAACAATAGCGAATAAGCTGTAGCAGTGATAATCGCAAAAATAAAGAAAAGCGTTACGCCATGCAGTGTGTCAACCAATGTGAAAGAAGTAGATTCCGGCAGCGAAGAGTCAATAATGTACTTATTACCAATTACGGCAAATAAGGAACCTACACTTAATCCAAAACGAGAGTCCATGCCATCAGCATGAATATAGAAACAAACGTAGGCTATTAAAAAAGCGATGTACATGCCAAGAAACATTTTCCAGAATAATCCTGAAGCATCCCGCTTAATATTAAGTCTCACTCTGAAAGAACTGTATTCGGTATGTGGCCTAATTGCTTCGTCGTCTCCAAAAGCGGTTTCATAAGCCTTTATTCCTGTAGAAACGCTGCAACTATCAATGACCCAATCTCTCAATGTAAAACGAGGATCATAATGATTGCCCACGGTATCAGCAACAAAAATCAACGCCTTTGAATCGAACTGCGAGTTTTCTATGGACAAGCGCAGCGTTTGTTTATCGAAAGGAAAGTTTGATATCTTCCACGAATCCTTCATAATGCATTGCAACTTCATTTGCATATAAATGCGTCCATCCGAACTATCAACAGTGGCAAAAGAGCGAGAGACGGTTTTGGCCTGTGGCACTTCCAGGTTTTGCAAGAAATCGAAGTTTTTGTTTTTATACTTCAGCCAGAGCCAAAAGTTGACAGCATATTCTTTTTGCTTAAAATCGATGTCGTGTATGCTGGTGATATAAATACCCACCTTCACCGTATCGGGCTTTGTTTCCTGTGCAGAAGCATGAATTGAAAAGCAGACTACTAAAAGAGAAAGGACAGAGAAGCGGATGGCTTTTTTCATTTGTTCGGTTTTGGATATTGGCTGCGCTCAACGTTTTTAAAAATACACTGTATCGTTTCATCAAAACTAACAGGATGAAAAATAAAAACAAAATGGGCAAAAGCAAATTTAATAGTACTGCGTATAGAAAAATGCCCTGCTTAAATTACTTAGGAGGTTTCAAAAAATAAAGCCGTTACAAAACGGCTTTATTTAATTATAAAGGAAGAGTCTTTCAACAATTAATGATATAAATGTCTTTTCGGGGTTATAAGCCAATACCTGAAACTGGTAGCTTAGCATCTTTCTTATCCATTTTACCGCCAATTACATAACCACCGCCAGCGCCAATAACACCACCGATAACAGCACCCAGCACAGGGTTCTTTTTGTTGATAACGGCGCCTGCGCCTGCGCCTACCACACCACCAATGACAGCGCCTTTAGCTTTATTACTCCAACCCTTTTTTTCTTCGGTTGCTGTAGTTTGGCCAGCAGGAACACTGGCTGCATCATTTCCACTGGTAGCCGTGCCATTATCAGAAGCTGGTACGGTTGTGCTTTCAGAACCTGGAGCAGGTGTTGACGGCAAAACAGCCGGTTCGGCAGCCGGTAGCGAAACCTGCGTCCTTGACGGTTTTTTCACTTTACTTGATTCTGCAACAGGTTTTTGCGGCTCCGGAGCCTGGTTATAATTCACTGCATCTACCAGCTCGTTCTGGGTTTTCCAGGCCTGGTAGCTGGCCAAACCAACAGTATCTACAACCGTAGCAGGAGCTTGTTGGGACGTACTTGCCACTATTGCACCGGCATTTTCTTTGGGCGCACTATTACAAGCGGCCATTATTACTGCTACACTAAAAAAAGGTATAAGTTTTTTCATATTTTATGTTTTAATGATCCGGCTATGCGGAATGAATGGATATAAGACCGCCGGAGGGCT
>JBQCHB010000080.1:0-5751 GCA_051955075.1 Flavisolibacter sp. | reverse complement strand
ATGAAAAACATGGTAACAAAGCAATTGTATTTGCCCGATACAAATGTTTTGGTAACACGCTTTTTGGCTGAAGAAGGTATTGCTGAAATTATTGATTACATGCCTGTAGAAGCAGAAGAAGCAAATTGTATTGTTGTAAGAAAAATAAATACAGTAAGAGGAAATATTCGTTACAAAGTTGTTTGCGCTCCTCAATTTCATTACGCTAACGCAAAGCATAAGATAGAACAGGAAGAAAACAGTTGCATTTTTATTCCGGAAAAGGGCGAGCAACCACCACTGCGTTTATCAGGCGAAATGCCGTTAGCCATTGAAGAAAGTAATGTTGCCTCCGAGTTTGAATTGAAAGAAGATGAAAGTACTTTTTTCGTTTTGGAAGCAGAACACAACAAAGTAAAGAGAACAGGCTCGCTTAAAGATTTTGTTGATAGCACCTACCAGGCAACCATTCATTTTTGGCAAAGCTGGATCGCTAAATCAAATTATACAGGCCACTGGGAAGAGGTAGTGCGCCGTTCAGCACTTACTTTAAAACTTCTGATTTCTAATAAATATGGTTCTATAGTAGCGGCTCCAACTTTTAGTTTGCCCGAAGCCATAGGACAAGGCCGCAACTGGGATTATAGGTATACGTGGATAAGAGATGCCGCATTTTCAATGCATGCTTTTTTGCAATTGGGTTTTTTAGAAGAAGCTGAACACTTTTTAGAATGGGTAAAAAATCAAAGTGCAGAAAAAGAATTACAACTCATGTTTGCCATTGATGGCAACAAGCATTTAGATGAATACGAGCTGGATTACCTGGAAGGCTATAAAGGATCTAAACCTGTGCGTATTGGCAATGATGCGCATAAGCAAACACAGATGGACATTTATGGCGAGCTGATGGAAACGCTGTACATTTTTACGGTGCATGGCGGTGATTTAACTTACGATTACTGGAAGATCATTGAACAATATGTTGAATTAGTAATCAACAACTGGCAGCAACCCGATCACAGCATTTGGGAAGTGAGAGGTGAAAAAAGAGAATTCCTGTTTACAAGATTTATGTGCTGGGTGGCTATGGACAGGGCTATAAAAATAGCTAATCACTTTTCATTCCCTTACAACATTTTAAAATGGCACCAGATAAGAGATATTATTTACAAAGAAGTGTACGAAGATTTCTGGAACGAGGAGAAAGGGGCTTTTGTTCAATATAAAGGTTCGGATAATCTAGATGCAAGTGCTTTGCTAATGCCCATTCTCAATATAATTTCTCCGTATTCCGAAAAATGGCAAAGAACCATGAAAGCTATTGATAAAGAATTACGGTCTGATGTTTTGATTTATCGCTATCGTGAGCAGCATGATGAAATTGACGGGTTGAAAGGCCGTGAAGGAACATTTACGATGTGCTCATTCTGGCATGTAGAGTGCTTGGCGCTTGAAGGAAAAATTGAAGAGGCCAAAGAACATTTTGAAAAAATGCTTGGCTATGCCAATCATTTAGGATTGTTTGCCGAGCAAATTGGAATGAGAGGCGAACACCTTGGAAATTTTCCGCAAGCCTTTACCCACCTGGCTTTGATCAGTGCCGCCATTGAGCTAAGCAAGCCTAAAAATGCAAAAATGGGCGAACTGCCGCATTATAATAAGGGAATGAAGTAAGGATGGAGGAAGGCTTAACGTCTGAGGTTTAAGGCTTTTAAACTGAGTCAAATTGTTTTATAAAGCTGGCTCAATACTTCTCCCTACACCTTACGCCTTATACCGCATATGCTGGGGATTTTCTTGAAACAATGATTTCCAGCCGCCACCATAATTCGCTTTCTTTTTTCTTTTTATAATTGAAAAGATGATGACCAAAACACCAGCTATTATATTCGACCAAATTAACCTATTATCAAAATGAATAAACAAAGGACTGACTATTAGCCAGCTCCCTGTGAGCACATTTATCCATCTTATATTCCGGTTTATCTCCCAAAGCGCAATTACTGCAAACGTTATAATTAATGGCCCTGTTATATGCTGATTGTTAGCGCCAATTTTATTTGCATAAAAAACAACCGGAGAGATCATGATCCATAAACCTATCAGTATGTTCATTATTTGCGTCCACATGGTTATTGAATTTTGGCGTTAATTTCTTTGTTGCCCCAAAAAGCTTTCCATACTGAAGCATTGTTCGTTTTCACTCTTTGCAGGTATTGAAGGCTTGCCAATAATTCATCTGTAGCAGGACTGATCATCAAAACCGAAATAACCGCTGAGCATAAACATAAAGTACACCACGAACCAACAATAACCGGTTGCGAAATCACTAATAAAATACTCACTAATCCCAAAGGCCCTACAGCAATTCCAAAAATGATGACGATCCAGGGTTTTGTTTTCCATCTTCCAATGCCGCCGATAATGCCTGTTACCACATCCATTAAATAACCAAAAGCGCCTAATAAAGCGTCGGGTATAGGCAGCAGGCCCGATATTTTTGAATGCAAAACATTCTCACTGCCATTGCCGAAGAAAGGATCCCAAACGTTAGCCACAATTCCAAGCTGGTAAAAGCCTAAATACATGGCTATGCAAAAACCGATAAAAGCTATAACTAACAATGGTATGCGTTGTTGCCAGGTAGAAGGATTATAATTCCATGCAGGAGGAATAAATTCTGCTTCATGCATGCAGAAGAATGCAAAAACTTCGTGCCATCATGTGGTAAAAAAATATGGATGTTGCAGATTAAAAATACTCAATGATCAATTTTCAATGTCAAAAAAAGCCTTCCATAAAATGAGTGTATTGAACTGACCATTGTTTCATTCATTCTCATCAGGTTCAACAAACTCATGGCACAGGTTTTTCTACAGCTAATAAAAAACTATATGAAAACGAAACAATCAATGAGCATTTGGAAGAAAAAAGGTTATGTATGGGTAACGCTGACTTTCTTTGTTTTTTCACTTGCCTTGCATTGGATATTTGGATGGCAGGCATTTAAAAACGACCAGATAGCGCATCACCAACCTATTGTTGTCTCAGACTATGTTACCGAAATGATGCGGGACACAATGGAAAACTGGCAGTCTGAGTTTTTACAGCTTATTTGGCAAGTGGCAGGCCTTTCGTTTCTATTGTTTGTAGGCTCGCCTACTTCTAAAGAAGGTGATGAGCGGAAAGAAGAAAAGCTGGATTATATCATTGAAAAATTAGACCCGCAGAACTACGACAAATTGATGAAGGAATGGAATCAGAAATATCCGAAGAAATGAAGTATAAGGCAAAAGGTCTAAGACATAAAATTTGTTTATATAAAAAGGAGCAGTTGCCTGCTCCTTTTTATTTTGAAACCATTTATGATCTGTAAAATCTGTCTAATCCGTAATTGTGATTACTCTTCTTCGTCAAAAGCCATAGCTTCTTTTGCTGTTTGCAGCAACTCGTATTCTTCTTTGCTACCTACAACAATATTCTCAAACTCACGCAGACCAGTACCTGCAGGAATCAAATGACCTGTGATGACGTTCTCTTTCAATCCAAGCATATCATCTGTTTTGCCCTGAATGGCTGCAGAAGACAATACTTTGGTTGTTTCCTGGAACGATGCGGCAGAGATCCAGCTTTGTACACCCAGAGAAGCTTTAGTAATACCTAACAAGGTTGGAGCAGATGTTGCAGGCTGTGCATCACGATACTCCACCAACTTCTTGTCACCACGGCGAAGAATAGAGTTTTCTTCACGCAATTCACGTAAGCTCACAATTTGTCCAGGCCTCATCTTTGTGGAATCGCCTGCTTCTGTTACTACCTTCTTGTCAAAGATGTAATCGTTCTCTTCCAGGAACTCGAACTTATCAGTTAAATCTTCTTCAAGGAATTTAGTATCTCCCGGATCTACAATTGAAACTTTACGCATCATTTGACGAACGATCACCTCGATGTGCTTGTCATTGATCTTCACACCTTGTAAACGATATACTTCCTGAATTTCATTCACTACATATTGCTGCACAGCAAATGGTCCCTGGATTGCCAATATATCCTGTGGTGAAGTTTGGCCATCAGAAAGAGACGAACCCGCTTTTACAAAGTCACCATCCTGTGCCAGGATCTGGCGTGTCAATGGAACCAGGTATTTCTTAGTCACACCATCTTTTGCTTCAATGATGATCTCACGGTTACCACGTTTTACAGCCCCCATAGTTACCACACCATCAATTTCAGAAACGATAGCAGGGTTAGATGGGTTACGGGCTTCGAACAACTCGGTTACACGTGGAAGACCACCGGTGATATCTCTTAATTTACCCAACACACGAGGAATTTTCACCAACACCTGACCAGCTTTCACTTCTTCACCATCTTCCGGAATAATATGAGAACCCGTTGGCAGGTTGTACGATTTCTTTTCTTTTCCTTCTACAACAATGGAAGGGATTTTTGTTTTATCTCTTGTCTCAATAACTACTTTTTCGCGGTGGCCTGTTTGCTCATCGGCTTCTTCACGGAACGTAATACCTTCCAATACATTCTCAAACTTCAACGTACCATTTACTTCTGCAATAATTACGTTGTTGAATGGATCCCATGTACAGATGATGTCACCCTTTTTGATTTGCTGGCCATCTTTTACCAACAACGTAGCACCGTAAGGAATGTTATTAGTAATTAACAAACGATCATTTTTCTGATCCATGATACGGGCTTCGCCGGTACGTCCGATGACTATCTGCACCTTATCGCCTTCGTTATTAGTAGTTGTAACAGAACGTACACCATCGAATTGAATAGTACCATCAAACTTCGCAATCATCGTAGATTCAACCGCTGCAGAACCAGCCACACCACCCACGTGGAAGGTACGAAGTGTTAACTGTGTACCAGGTTCACCGATGGATTGTGCCGCAATGATACCTACTGCATCACCACGTTGTGCCAGGTAGCCCGTTGCCAGGTTTTTACCATAACACTTCACACATGTACCACGTTTGCTTTCGCAAGTTAGTACAGAGCGGATTTCAACCGTTTCGATCCCAGCTTCTTCAATTTTAGCAGCAATGCTATTAGTGATTTCTTCACCTGCGCCTACCAATAATTGATCAGTAACCGGATCGTACACATCATGTAAAGACATACGTCCTTCAATACGATCGGACAATGGCTCGATGATATCTTCATTATCTTTTAATGCTGAAGTAGCAATACCTCGCAGCGTTCCGCAATCTTCTTCTGTAATTACCACATCCTGCGAAACGTCAACCAAACGACGGGTTAAGTAACCGGCATCGGCTGTTTTCAGGGCTGTATCCGCCAAACCTTTACGGGCACCGTGCGTAGAGATGAAATAATCCAATACATTCAATCCACCTTTGAAGTTGGAAAGAATTGGATTTTCGATGATCTCTGAACCAGTAGAACCGGATTTTCTTGGCTTGGCCATCAAACCTCTCATACCAGCCAACTGTTTGATCTGTTGTTTGGAACCACGGGCACCGGAATCCAACATCATAAATACGGAGTTAAACCCTTGCTTATCTGAGGCCAGTTCGCGGATCAATGTTTCTGTAATGCGGGTATCCACACGAGACCAAATATCAACGATCTGATTGTAACGTTCGTTGTTGGTGATCAAACCCATGTTATAATTCTCCCACACTTCTTCCACTTCTGCTTTGGCGTTATCCAGAAGCTCTTGTTTAATATCAGGAATGATAAGATCGTTGATTGAGAATGACAAACCACCCTGGAAGGCTGTGCGGAAAC
>JBQCHB010000079.1:0-45723 GCA_051955075.1 Flavisolibacter sp. | reverse complement strand
GTTAAAAAACGTTTCACCTGAGGAACGCATTAACCAGAGAATTATAAAATTTGGAAAGATGGGTTTTTGGGATGAATTACCCGTTTCTGAACAAGAAACTGATGAGCAAGGAACAAGGAACGACGAAGTAAAAGAAACTACCAACTTTAAACTATAAACAGGGTATGTCTGTAAGAGATTTATTAAAAGGAACCGGTGTAGCACTGGTAACACCATTTAGGCAAGACCGGTCAGTTGACTATGACAGCCTTCAAAAATTAATTGACTTTGTAATTGCAGAAGGCGTTAATTATATAGTAACGCTTGGCACCACAGGCGAAACACCTACGCTAAGCCGGGAAGAAAAAATAGAGATCATCAACCAAACGTTTACTACAGTTTCGGACAGAGTGCCTGTTGTGGTAGGCATTGGTGGCAATAGTACACAATCAGTTATTAAGGAAATTGAAGCTTTCCCTTTGGAAAAAGCAGCAGCCATTCTTTCTGCAAGTCCTTATTACAACAAACCTTCGCAGGAAGGCATCTTTCAACATTATAAAGCAATAGCAGGCGCCACTTCAAAGCCCATTCTTTTATACAATGTTCCGGGCCGCACCGGAAGCAATATCACTGCAGAAACAACCATTCGTTTGGCAAACGAAGTAGATAACATTCATGGCATTAAAGAAGCCAGCGGCAACATGGTGCAATGCATGCAAATATTGCGGGATAAACCACAGGAATTTTTAGTAGTGAGCGGCGATGATAATTTAGCGCTGGCGCAAATAGCCTGCGGCATGCGAGGCGTTATCAGCGTGGCAGCCAACTGTTTTCCCAAAGAATATTCAACGATGGTAGATGCTGCATTGAACGATGACTATACTACAGCACGTGGGCTGAATGGTAAATTATTACAAGGCTATGAATTGTTGTTTGCAGAAAACAATCCGGCCGGCGTAAAAGCAGTTTTAGCAGAAATGGGTATTATTCAAAACTACTTGCGCCTGCCCCTGGTACCATTAAGCCAGGGCATCGCTGAGCAATTGAAGAATTACCTGCCTACACTGAAATAACAATTCATGCATAATAAAAAGACCATTCTTTGCATTGGCCTTTTACTGAACTGCTGTGCTTTATGGGCACAGTACAAAGTGCATTTTGTAATCACAAAATTGCCGGCCTATCATGCAACAAAAGAAAAAACTTATTTAGCTGGCACTTTTAATAACTGGAATCCCGGTGATGAAAAACTTTTATTGAAGACAGTTGAAGGAAAACCTGACATTACAATTGAACTTCCACGGGGCACGGTTGAATATAAAATCACAAAAGGAAATTGGGAAACAGTTGAGTGCGGCAACGAGGGCTTCCCGACACAGAACAGAAAACTTTTTGTTGACAGGGATACTACCATCAATATAGAAATTGAACATTGGGCCGACCATTTTCCCAAGAAAGCGAAACAACATACGGCCACTGCCAATATTCACATTATAGATACAGCTTTTTTTATTCCGCAATTGAATCGCCATCGCCGCATCTGGATTTATCTGCCAAACTCTTATAACAGCTCAAGAAAAAAATATCCTGTGCTTTACCTGCAAGATGGCCAAAATGTTTTTGATGCCGCCACCTCCGGCTTTGGCGAATGGGGCGTGGATGAAGCCTTAGATACGTTAGGAACAAAATATAAGGAAACAATTGTTGTTGCCATTGATCATGGTGGCGACAAACGATTAAATGAGTATGCGCCTTACGATATGGAAAAATATGGTAAAGGTGAAGGCGATCAATATGTTGACTTTTTAGTGAACACTTTGCGGCCTTACATCAACAAACATTACCGCACAAAGAAATGCGGCAAGCGTAATTTTATTGCAGGCAGTTCCATGGGTGGATTAATTTCTTTTTATGCTATTTTAAAATATCCAAAAAAGTTTGGTGCTGCAGGTGTTTTTTCTCCGGCTTTTTGGATCAATCCACAATTAAAAAATATTGCTGCTAAGAAAGCAAAAAAAGTAAAAAGCAAAATCTATTTCTACGCTGGCCAACAGGAAAGCGAAACTATGGTGCCCGACATGCTGAACGTTTTTGAACAGATGCACGAACGTTCCAAGGCAAAAATGAAAACTGTTATCAGGGCCGAAGGAAAGCACAACGAAGCTACCTGGAGAGAAGAGTTCCCGGCATTTTATGAATGGATTTTGAGAAGATGAGTGTTTAACAGAAGATTAATGGCAGATGTGGGCTTTCATCTGTCAACTGCGATCTATCATCTTTAATTCACCTCGTATGTATTTCCCTCAATAGCTAATTCTGTATTAGGAAACACTTCTCTTGCTTCCGCCTCAAATTGTTCTAAAGTGCTGTATTTAGAGCTGAAGTGACCGATCAATAATTTTTTAATCCCGGCCTTCTTTGCTATTTCAGCCGCTTGTTTGGTGGTGCAATGAAAACGTTCAAACGCCTTCTCTCTAAAATTATCGTGATAGGTTGTTTCATGATAGATCATATCACAACCTTTGATATAAGGAATCATGTTTTCATCGTAGCGGGTATCAGCACAAAAGGCATATTTCTTTCCCCGCTGGGGAGCCGCTGTAACTTCTTCGTTACCGATTCTGTGGCCACGCGGCGTAATGTAATCAAAGCCTTCCTGCAGGCTTGAATAAAAGCTGACAGGGATATTCAACTTACGTACCTTATCAATCAATAACTTTCTTTTGCCTTCTTTTTCTTCAAACAAAAAACCATAACATTCTATGCGATGCGTGGTGGGAAAACAACTGATCCTGATCTTTTCGTTATCCACCAAAACTTCGGGCTTTGTAAGTGTGTGAAAAAATAAAGGATACGGCAAGTTTGTATCGGCAACATTCATTTGCATTTCAATGATCTGTTGCAAAGGCGCAGGCCCATAAACATGTAGCTCCTGAGTATGAGAAAGCAGCCCGAAAGTATTGAGTAAACCCACTAAACCAAAATAATGATCGCCATGTAAATGAGAGATAAAAATGTGAGATATTTTGCCCCTGCGGATCTTGTATTTAATCATTTGTATTTGTGTGCCTTCGCCACAATCCACCAGGTAATTATTACCGTCGTGCGACACCACCTGGCTGGTTGGGTGTCGGTTAAAAGCCGGAACGGCCGAGTTATTTCCCAATATGGTTACAGATAACATTTGCTAAAGATAATTTGTCAATGTACACAGAATCGCTAAAACCTATCCAAACTTTGCTCTATCTGGGCTAAATAGCTGCTGCCAAAAAGATAAAGATGAATGAGCAATGGGTACAAATTGCAAACCCGCCACTGCTCTTCGTAATTTTTAGGAAGAGGTGAATAATAATGGTAGGCTTCGTAAAAGGCAGAGCGAAAGCCACCAAACAAAGTGGTCATTCCCATATCAACTGACGGATGACCGTAATAAACAGCCGGATCGATCAATACAGGTTCGGACAACTGATTGCACATAAAATTGCCGCTCCATAAATCACCATGAACTAATGCAGGCTTGTGTTCTTTTCCGAAAATATTTGACAAGTGCCAATATAAATTTTCAAACTGTTTTTGATGCCGCACTGACAACAACTTTTTATCTGTGCACATTTTTATCAACGGTTGCAACCTTTGTTCAGCAAAGAAACCAATCCAATTGCCTGAAGGCTTATTACTTTGCGGCACACTGCCCATATAATTGTCTTCATCCAAACCAAAATGATTGTTGGTTATTTGATGCAGGGCAGCTAATTGCTCGCCAAATTTTTTCCAAAAGTTTTCCGTTCGTTCGCCACTGTCAATCCATTCTAACAATAAGATTTGATGGTCTTCAAATTCAAAACTATCAATAACACCAGGCACCTTAACGATGTTTTGTTTCCTGATCAATTCCAACCCATGTTTTTCTTTTTGAAACAACTGGAGAAATTTTGAAGCAGAATTTACCTTACAAAAAAGAGTTAGGTTTGAAAAATTTAAACGCCAGGTTTGATTGATGCTACCGCCGCCAACAGCCATAAAACTTATGCTTCCATTAAGTGAAGGAAAATGCTCTTTTAATTTTTGTTGAATAGCTAATTGTAACGAAGTGTGAAGCATTTCATTTTATTTCTCGCAAAGAAGGGAAGGTTATACGGGGAAGCATTTTCTTTGCGTCGTGCGCCTCTGCGAGAAGTTTTCTCTTGTCCAATCATATTACCGAACGTTGAAGAGTGCGACGCAAGAGCAGTTTAATAGTAATTCTATTGCCAGCCTCATAAAAAACCTTAAAAATTAAAACACCATGAGGCCAACAGCAATCTTCTCTTATCTCTTCCTTCTTTTAGGGGTCAGAAATCATCCTCTCCCAGCAGGTCTCTTTCTATCTCTTCCATCTGCACAATATCGTAAGCCTCACTTTCCGTAGGCGTAACGTTCATCAGCTCCAGCAATTCTTTTTCATCCAAAAAAGTTTCTACATTTTTTTGCAATTCGCAAATAACGAAAGAAGCTTCGGCTTCATAAAATTTTTGCTGGGTTCTCACCAAAGTTTCGGCGGCTTCTTCTTCAATATTTGCCATTCCGCTAAGGTTGACAACTACATTCTTTATATTATCTTTAAGTAGTTCTAACAATTGGCGGTTCAACGCTGCTGCCATATTAGCAGACAAACTTGAAGTTTCAACACGGATGACATGAAATTTCTCTTTGGTATCAGTTTTGACTTCCATAGTAACAGCCGGAAAGACTTAACATTTTCCGTCTCCCCTGCTCAAAAATATTTTTTATTATTGTATAAAGCACAACTATTAAAATGGATAATAATTTTTCCTCACAAGTAAAAGAGATCATATCGTTCAGCAGGGAGGAAGCATTACGGTTAGGCAATGATTTTATAGGCACGGAACACTTATTGCTGGGATTAATTCGTGAAGGTGATAATACAGCAGTCAAAATTCTGAAAAGCTTTAACGTTGATTTATATGAATTGCGTAAAGAAATAGAATTGGCGGTGAAGGATAAGACGGGTAAAAACATAGCCAACATCAATAGCTTACCTCTTACCAAACAAGCTGAAAAAGTGATCAGGGTAACGGTTTTGGAAGCAAAAGCCTTAAAAAGCGCCACTGTAGAAACAGAGCATTTAATGCTTTCCATTCTGAAGAACAAAGAAAACATAGCAACTCAAATCTTAAATCAATTTGACGTGGATTACGACTTATTCAGACAGGAATTGGGCGTCATGAAATCAAATGACCCCCGCGCCGAGTACCAGGAAGAAAATGACGATGATTTTGATGAAGAAAAAAAATATTCCGGATCAAAATCACGCCAGGCAGGTGCTACAAAAAGCAAAACCCCTGTGCTCGACAATTTTGGCAGAGACATTACAAAATTGGCCGAAACCGGAACTTTGGATCCTATTGTTGGGCGTGAAAAAGAGATTGAGAGAGTATCTCAAATTCTTTCCCGCCGCAAAAAGAACAATCCAATCTTGATTGGTGAGCCCGGTGTGGGTAAAACAGCTATTGTGGAAGGTCTGGCTTTAAGAATTGTTCAGCGCAAGGTATCAAGGGTTTTGTTTGATAAAAGAGTTATCTCTCTTGACCTGGCGGCACTTGTAGCCGGTACAAAATACCGTGGACAGTTTGAAGAAAGAATGAAAGCCATCATGAACGAACTGGAAAAGAATCGTGATGTCATTCTTTTCATTGATGAGATTCACACGATTGTTGGGGCTGGTGGTGCTTCCGGCTCACTAGATGCCTCCAACATTTTCAAGCCGGCTTTGGCCCGTGGCGAACTGCAATGCATCGGCGCATCTACTTTGGACGAATACAGGATGTACATTGAAAAAGATGGAGCGTTAGACCGCCGTTTTCAAAAAGTGATGATTGACCCGCCTAGTGTGGACGATACTATCCAGATTTTGAACAACATCAAATCAAAGTACGAAGACTATCACAATGTGAACTACGATCAGGAAGCGATTGATGCCTGCTTAAAATTGAGCGACCGCTACATCACCGATCGCTTGTTACCAGACAAAGCCATTGATGTAATGGATGAAGTGGGTGCAAGAGTCCACTTGAAAAACATCAATGTTCCTCAAAATATTCTTGACCTCGAAAAGAAAATAGAAGATATAAAGGTTGAAAAAAACCGTGTAGTGAAGAGTCAAAAATTTGAGGAAGCTGCTGCACTGCGTGATACGGAAAAACGCCTGGGTGAAGAACTGGAAAAAGCTAAAGCAGCATGGGAAGAAGAAAGCAAACATAAACGCTATCCCATTGGTGAAGAAGAAATAGCAGAAGTGATCAGCATGATGACCGGCATTCCAGTGAAGCGTATGGTGGAAGCTGAAACGCAGAAACTGCGCAAGATGGCGGATGAAATGAAAGGAATGGTGGTAGGTCAGGATGAGGCTATTACCAAAGTGGTAAAAGCTATTCAGCGGAACCGTGTTGGTTTGAAAGATCCGAAAAAGCCGATTGGTACATTCATTTTCCTTGGACCAACCGGTGTTGGTAAAACAGAGTTGGCAAGAGCTTTGGCCCGCCACATGTTTGACAGTGAAGATGCATTGATAAGAATAGACATGAGCGAATACATGGAAAAATTCACTGTGTCTCGTTTAATTGGTGCACCTCCGGGATATGTTGGATATGAGGAAGGTGGTCAGTTGACAGAACGAGTTCGCCGCAAACCCTACAGCGTCATTCTTCTTGATGAAATTGAAAAAGCGCATCCCGATATTTACAATATTTTGTTGCAGGTATTGGATGACGGGCAGTTAACTGATGGTTTGGGCCGCAAGGTTGATTTCAAAAACACATTGATCATCATGACTTCTAACATTGGTGTGCGCCAATTAAAAGATTTTGGTGAAGGTGTTGGATTTGCCACTGCAGCCCGTGTTCAAAACCAGGACGAAGCCAACAAGGCTGTAATTGAAAAAGCGTTAAAGCGTACTTTCTCCCCCGAGTTTTTGAACCGTATTGATGATGTGGTGATCTTCAACTCGCTTAGCAAAGAAAATATCTTCGAGATCATTGATATTTTAATGAAAGGTGTAATGAAGCGTTTGACCAATCTTGGCTTTAGCCTTGAGTTAACCGCAGATGCAAAAGGATTTATTGCAGATAAAGGATATGATCAGCAGTTTGGCGCAAGACCCTTGCACAGAGCTATTCAGAAGTATCTTGAAGATCCGCTGGCGGAAGAAATCCTGAACATGAATATTAAGCCAGGTGATGTGTTAGAAGCTGACCTCGACAAAGAAAATGGCAAACTCACTTTTTCGTTAAAGAATAGTGTAACCGAAGAATCAAAAGCATAACAACAGAACGATTTTATAGTAAATCCCGTCCGCTGAAGCGGCACGGGATTTTTTGTTTTTACTATTATGAAAAAGAAATCAACCATTGATATTATTATTGAAACACCTAAAGGCTGCCGCAATAAATATGCATATGATGAAAAAGCAAAAGCCTTCAGGTTAAAAAAAATTCTTCCGGCAGGCGCAGTTTTCCCTTTCGACTTTGGGTTTATTCCTGACACAAAAGGAGGGGACGGCGATCCGTTGGATGTTCTGATCATCATGGATGAAGCAGCCTATCCGGGCTGTGTGGTTGAATGCAAAATAATTGGCGCCTTACAAGCAACACAATCAGAAGGTGATGCCATGGTACGAAACGACCGTTTGGTGGCAGTGCCCGTTGAGTCGCACATGTACAAAGACCTTGACTCAATAAAAGATCTTAATCAAAATATTTTGAGTGAGATCGAGCATTTCTTTATTTCTTACAACAAGCAGGAAGGGAAAAAATTTATTCCTGGAGGTTGGGCCAATAGCCGCGATGCGATGAAGCTAATTGAAAATGAAGGTTAATTCCTTTTAAAACAAATTTTGCGCAGAAGGCGTTTTTATTTTTTTCTTTTCGTGTTGCAGAAGAGTTTTTTTGTTGTGTAATTTATTGCCTGCATTTTTGCAATGGCTGATATGAAAAAGATCATTATTACAATAGATGGCTGGTCGAGCTGCGGCAAAAGCACTTTGGCTAAACAACTGGCAAAGGCGCTGAATTATATTTATGTAGATAGCGGCGCCATGTATCGTGCCATTACCTTATATTTTTTGCGTAATCATGTAGACTGGACAGATAAAAAAGAAGTGAAGAAAGCTTTGAATGAAATTTCTCTTGAGTTTAGCTACAATCCCAAAAGCGAAAGATCAGAAATTTTTTTGAACGGTGAAAATGTGGAATATGTGATACGTGATTTGGTAGTAGCCGAAAAAGTAAGCGATGTAGCTGCCATAAAAGAGGTTCGTGAGTACGCTGTAGCGCAACAACAAAAAATGGGAAAAAACCGGGGCATTGTAATGGATGGCCGCGATATTGGTACAGTTGTTTTTCCCGATGCTGAACTCAAAATTTTTATGACTGCCGATAACGCTGTGAGGGTAGAAAGACGCTTCCAGGAACTGTATGAGAAAAACCCCAACATTACGCTTGAAGAGATAAAAAATAATTTAGAACTGCGTGATTATATAGACTCACACCGCGAAGTAAGTCCTTTACACCAGGCCGATGATGCGATTGTTTTAGATAACACAAATCTTACTGAAAAAGAACAGTTTCAAAAGGCATTAAAATGGGCGCAGGAGCATATTGAACAGTACGCCTCATAATTTGCAATAGTCAGGATTTGATCTTACGGACAGTGACATATAAGTCTAGACTAATCGGACAGCATGTTTTAATGAATATTTTCTTGGCAATGTCCCTCCACAAATAAAAAGGGACTTGACAATAAAATATTTGATCCGACAGGATCAAGAATATGAATCAACGACTGTTTGTAAGAACAAATACAGAGTTTTACACATAATTGGAACCGTTTTTGATTTTTATATCTGGCCTTTATCATAAGGCTGCACCACTGTTCGCTTACACAAGAGATTAATAATCTGGTCCCTGCAAAGGGTGATGAGGCGTATGAATATTAAAACAGTGGTTATGAAAAAAGTGTTGTTTCTTTCTCTTATTTGTTTTGGCTTCTTTTCTTTAAGCGCACAAATTGTTTTGAATAAAGCTTACATGCCTGCTAACGGCAATTATTATTTTGAGCTCGCCAATAACAGTAATAATGCTTTGAACCTGGGCTGTTATTCTATTGTTAGTTACTACAAAGGAAATACGGACAGAGGTTTTTATGTCATTACATTACCTAATCAAAACCTCGTTGCTAATGGAGTCGCAAATATTAGTTCTGCAGCACCTTCATTTCACAATAATTACAGCAGTAACCTTAGCTTAAACCTCAAAGGCCTTTTTGCAGAGGGTTTGTTGCAAAAGTATGTGATCAACCAAAGCAACAGCGGGTTTATAAACAATACTTCATTGCTTAATGATTTTAATTTTTACAACGAATTAATCAATAATAACGAAGCGAATGACCAAATTGCGATGCTATTTAACGGCAATACTTTAATTGATGCTTCCTTTACGGTGGATGCGAATAATAATTTGTCTCAATTTTTAAAACTATTACCCAATCTTTCTTTTACAAACTCATGCGGCAACCTTGTTACCATACGTTTCGGAGCTTTGCAATCTGCCTACGCTTCGATTTTCAATCGTCCCAACCAATCCAATAACTATGGATATTTTAAAGAATTTCAAGTACAAAGAAACAATGCTATTGTACAAATAGCATGGCAAACGGCAAGAGAGCAAAACAACCGTGGTTTTGGAGTTGAAAGAAGGATCGGCAATGAAGCATGGACAACTGTTGCTTACGTTGCCACTTTGGCGCCGGCAGGCAATAGCAGCGAAACATTGGAATATTTATACGGAGATAATACACCATTGAAAGGCAATGTTCAATACCGTTTGCGGCAGGTAGATGTAAATGGCCGTGCAACATATAGCCCTGTTCAAACCTTAAACGTACTGGGAGAAGAAAATAAAATTGTCATCTATCCAAATCCAAGTACAGATGGAAGAGTAAATATTTCTTTTGGTAATGTAAATTCTTTAAGAGATGTACAAGTGTTGGATATTAATGGCCAGTTAATTCAGCAATGGCTTTCTATTAACAGTAGTAGTCAACAACTTACCAATTTAAGAAGAGGCAACTATTTTGTCCGGATTATCGACAGGCAAACGGGAACAATGACATCGCAAAAACTAATCGTTCAATAAATTTTAAAAAATAATTTAAGAAGATTTGACTTTTTCAATATTGTTTCTATTTTTACACCCACAACTACAATTTCTTTTTCCAATCCTTCTTAAAAGCCGTACCCAACAGCCTACAAACATTTGATAATATATTTTCCGACTATCCTTCGGACCTAAACCTTCTTGTCTGATCCCTAATGCAAAACTGTGCCATTGCGCATTGTTCCAGGCATCCTATTCATAATTACCTCTTCCACTTTCCAGAACAACCTCAAAACAGGATGTAATAACGCATCATAAACCGGTGTTGAGCGCACCACCTATAAACTATTTTTTAACCCCAAACTCTGTGTAATTATGAAAAAGACTTTACTCTCGTTTTTCCTGGCTTCAATTGCCTATTTAGGTAATCTGAATGCACAATGTACCATTCTGGATGTTACCACTTCCGATGTGCATAAAACAACAAGTGGCAGTAATTGCATTGTTACTTTTAATTTAACAATAACTGCCCAGCTTAATAACGGCAATAAAGGCATTTGGGTACATTTTTGGAACACAGCTAACTACCCTGCTACACCATGGAATTATGGCAACTCAGCACCTTCAGCAGCTTTCTTATCAAGTTCAATTGGGACACTTGGTGTAGATAATTCAGGAGCTACGCCGATTGTATTAAGCAGTTATCCTTTTAGCACGTCACAGCCTGTAGTTATGGCAACAGCAGGAACACCTCAAGTTACCACCACAGGTAGTGGTTCGGGTACCGTTTATTCTTACGTTTTTACAAACGTTACTTTAAACCTTGCTAATAACGACTGTACAATCCCTGCGATTAAAGCTGACGTATGGTCAACAAATGCAAATTCTTTGGGATCAAATACAAAGCCTCAATGCACGTTCACCGGTAGGAGCCTTAACATTGGAGATTTATCATTAAACTTAACCCCACCTGTAAAGGCATGTAAAGGATCACTGGCAGGTACATCACTTTCCTTTCTTATTTCTACTAATAGTGCTACGCCTATTACTGTAACATACGAAATACATAAGGATGATAACAACCTGGTTAATAATGAATTTGTTTATGAATCTACGCCAGACATTAATGTTACCACTGGTGGGTCGAAAACAGCAACTATCAGTTCTGGAAACTCTTTCTCTGCGGTTAACTTTACAGATTTCACAGGTGCAAATGCGCCAGGTAATGATGCCAACTATTGGGTAGTTGTTAAATACACCCCTGCCAATGGTACTCCTTACAATATTGCTAATATTGCCCAAAACGAATGTGCCAGTGTTTTGCCTGTAAACTTCAAATCTTTTACAGCCAGCAAATCTGGTTCTACCAATGGTTTAAGATGGACAACTTCAACAGAGATCAATAACAAAGGTTTCTATGTACAGCGTTTTTATAATGGCCAGTGGGAAAACCTTGGTTTTATAGCTACAAAGGCAGACGGTGGAAACAGTACTTCTGACCTGAATTATGTATTCAATGATGTATTTAATTTCAAAGGTGTAGTTCAATATAGAATTTTGCAGGTTGATATCGATGGTAAGGCAAAATACAGCCAGGTGCGTTCATTGAGCAATGAAGGAAATGGTGCCGCCAGCAGCATTTTAATTTATCCAAATCCTGCATCTGCTCATGGAAATGTATCACTTGTACTGAGTGACGCATCTGCATTCTACGATCTTCAAATCATAGACAACTCCGGCAGAATTGTAAAAGAGTTCAATGCTGTTAGAAGCACACAGCAGGTTTCAGGATTACCAAAAGGCCAATACTTAGCAAGAGCTAAGGAAAGAGAAAGCGGCCAGGTTTCAGTTGAAAAATTCATTGTGCAATAGGCAAGCAAATAATTCCATCAAAGAGACTATCTCTTTGATGGAATTTTCTTTCCGTGCTCTTTGCCTCGTCTCTCTTCCATACAAAACTTTTTTCTCAATCATTTTGTCGGAACTTAAAACGTAGACCTATCTGTCATTGCTTTAAGATCACAAAAAATTGCTGATTTCAACAAGCATAACCGGTCGTACCCTTTAATTAAAATAATAGAAATAATTATAAAGAAGCGATAGTTTAAGGTCGGTTAGCTCAAAAAAAGGGATGATCTTTTGATCATCCCTTAACTTTTTTTGGATAAAAGAAACTATTTGCCTTTTATATTCAGCAACTCTACTTCAAAAACCAAAACAGAGCCACCAGGAATGGAGCCATAATCATTCATACCGTAACCCAGTTGATAAGGCACATACAATTTATATTTAGAGCCAACGGGCATTAATTGCAAAGCTTCTGTCCAACCCCTAATTACTCCGTTTAAAGAAAAAGTTATTGGAGCGCCTCTTTTATATGAATTATCAAATTCAGTCCCGTCTAATAAAGTTCCTGCATAATTTACTTCCACTGTATCTGTTGCCAATGGCTTGGCGCCTTTGCCTTCAATAAGCACCTCGTACTGCAAACCCGATGCGGTTGTTTTTACACCAGGCTTTGCTTTGTTTTCTGCTAAAAATTTTTCTCCGGCCTCAATATTTTTAAACACATTGGGATTTAAAAAACGCATTACGGCCAGGTTAGCTTCTTCTTCTGTAAGCAGTTCTTTTTTATTGTTAAAAACATCGCTGATAGCTTTAGCACACATGGCAGAGTTAAGATTTTTAATTCCCTGTTGCGAATAAAACTTAGCAACACTCATTCCTATGGCATAGCTAACCGAGTCATTCAAATTTTTTAAAGCAGGCGCGGATTGCGAAGGCTTTGCAGGTGCAGATTTTTTAGGGGGCGTTTTTTGCGCCTGTACGGCTACAGTAAAAAGAGAAAATCCGGCAACGAGATACTTTTTCATTTTTGGTTTTTAAATGTTTTTCGAATGGAATTACCATAAATATTATGGCCCATTTCGTTTAAATGTTAAGCAACAAAAATACAGGAATGGCGGTCAATGGTTGTAAAGGATAAATTAATTTCGCAAATGCTTCAGGCTTCTATACAACTATATCGCAATGCTTACAGCGGGTTGTCAAAACCCATGTGGTGGCTGGCTCTCGTTATTTTTATCAACCGGAGCGGCACGATGGTCATTCCCTTTTTAACAGTTTATCTCACGCATAGGGGGTTTAGTTTAGAGCAAGCGGGTTATGTAATGGGAGCCTTTGGAACCGGCGCTATTTTGGGCGGTTACCTCGGAGGCAGGTTGACGGATACATTCGGACATTTTTATGTGCAGGTATTCAGCCTTTTAATGAATGGCATTTTATTTATTGTATTGGGGCAAATGCAAACGCTTACGCAGCTTGTCATTTGCATATTTGTACTCAGCAGCCTGGGTGAAGCCTTCAGGCCTGCCAATTCAGCTGCCATTGCGGCGTATAGCAACGAAAGCAACAGAACCCGCTGTTATTCACTCAACCGCCTGGCCATTAATTTAGGTTGGTCTGTCGGCCCCGCTATTGGCGGCATTTTGGCCAGCATTAGTTATTCGCTATTATTTTGGGCTGATGGTATAACCTGCATTGCAGCATCTTTGGTATTGTATGTGGTTTTTGCACCTGATAAAAACCTGCATCCACAAAAACAAAAAAAAATTAAACACAGTAGAGAAAACTCTGCTTACCACGACAAAATTTTTTTAACAGGAATGTTTTACATTTTTTTAGTGGGTATTTGTTTTTTTCAAATGTTCAGCATTCTGCCGGTGTATTATAAAGAGCAATTGCATTTAAACGAAGCTGTTATTGGCTGGCTATTGGCAATGAATGGGCTGATCATTGCCATTGTTGAAATGGTATTGGTTTACAAATTAGAAAACCGCCGCAACGCAGTTTTATATATGACGCTTGGCGCCTTTTTAATTGGCGCTTCTTTTTTGACTTTAAATATCTCTTCAATTTTACTCATAGCTCTGATAAGCATGATTATAGTAACGCTTGGCGAAATGCTGCTTTTCCCTTTCATGAATAATTTTTGGGTAAGCAGAAGCACAGAAAGAACAAGAGGACAATATGCCGCTGTATATACCATGTCTTTTTCATTGGCTATGGTAATGGCGCCAACCATTGCAGCGCAAATTGCAGCAAGGGCAGGCTTTCCAATACTTTGGATATTTGATTTTGTTCTCTGCATTTTTGCAGCAATTGGTTTTTATTTTTTGAAAAAAAGAATGTTTACATAATGAATGATTTTAGCCGCATAGTACAAATCCGCTGGTCAGATCTTGATCCGAACTTTCATTTACGCCACTCGGTCTATTACGATTGGGGAGCTTTTTGCCGCCTAGAATTTTTAAATGAATATGGCCTCACGGCAGATGTGATGCAACAACTGCAGTTTGGCCCTATACTTTTCAAAGAAGAGTGTGTTTTTAGAAGAGAAATTAAATTAGCTGATGAAGTAAGAATGAACCTGCAGCTGATTCGTGCAAAAAAAGATTTTTCACGATGGAGTATTCAGCATCAGATCACAAAAAATGGCGACACACTTTGTGCCGTACTCACCGTGGATGGTGCATGGATGAATGTGGTGCAGCGCAAACTCACTTCTCCACCCGAACAAGTGCATGAAGTATTCAGCAAAATGCCGCAAGCCGAAGGCTTTGAATGGATTGGTTAAGGTAGTGGTGCTCATTTCTTAATTTCTTACGGCCGGCTACTCTTCTAATGTTTTAATTTGATGCGGAAAATTTTGTGCATGAGAAGTTAGCAAAGTCCTTATATAACTATTTTCCTTATAAGGCTTGATATATTCAGCAATGGCTTTTTGAGTGATGTCGGTAAAATTTTCAGGCAAATAACCCATGCCGAAAAAATTGCCTTGCACTACCATGATGCAGGAAATTTCATCCGCACTCAATCCTTTATCCAGCACCACATACGATGGTCGTTGTGTTAAAGAAGCAATGGCTTGTAATACTCTTTGATTATAAATTTGATAAGCTTCCTTTTTTTCACAAGCGCCAAAGCAATGTTCTTCTATCATGCCCACACATTTTTCATGATCGGTTTGCATAAAGCAAAGCTTGGGGCATAAAAAAAATTCTTTCATCAATTTTCTTAACACACCATGTCCATCTACTTTAAAATGAAATGTGTAAACAGGATTTGAGTTTTTCCGCTTCTTTTCAATTGCCAGCCGCATGTAGCTGTTCTGGTCTTCATAAACAAAAATACCATACACATCTTCCTGCCTTTTTTGAGAGGTATTGAAAATGGGCCAGAGCTTTTTTATTTCAGTTGATTCTAATATTGCGGCCATTAATTCCGTTGCCGTAGCCTGGAAGCTGATACCATAAATATTGCGCAAAAAATTTTGCTTTTGTCTGCCGTCAGAATTATTACTGAAATGACTGTTGACTCTTGTGCGAATGTTTTTTGCCTTGCCTACATAAATCACCTTTCCTTTCTGATCGTGAAAATAGTATACGCCTGGTGTTTTGGGCAGCGCATCAAAATGAGCTTTTGGTACATTAGGCGGCAAAGCCTGTTCTTTTGAAGTACGATTTAAACTTGAAATAATGAGACCTTTTGCATCATTATCCAAAAGGCTTTTGAACAATATTACAGTAGCAGAAGCGTCTCCATCTGCACGATGCCTGTTGTTTAACTCAATGCCTAGCGAGTGGCACAAATTACCAAGGCTATAAGATGGAAAGCCCGGAAAAATTTGTCGGGCCAGCCGAATCGTGCAGAGCTTTTTGGCGCTGAAAGTATAGCCGTAAAAATCAAGATGGCTTTTGAGGAAAGAATAGTCAAAGTTTACATTATGTGCCACAAAAATATTGCCCTGTAAAAGTGTAAAAACCTTTTCAGCAACTTCTTCAAAACGCGGCGCATTTTGAACCATTTCATTATTGATGCCGGTGAAGGCCTGGATGTATTTCGGAATAACCTGGTCGGGATTGATCAGCGTTTGATATTCTTCTATAACAGAAGAACCGTCAAATATTTTAATGGCAATTTCAATAATGCCGTTGGCTGCAGCGTATCCACCTGTCGTTTCAATATCTACAATTGCGTACATCTCAGTTTGGAAGTTTACAAGTTTACTAGTTCACAGGTTCACGGATTTTAAGTTTAGGGTTATCACTAACTTGCGAGCCTCGTGAACCCTTGAGCCTTTGAACTTGACAAGGGCATCGAAGTTCTAAAATATTTAGCAATGCAGCAACCTTTTGACAAATATTTAATGTTTCAAAACCGACTGGAAAAAGTGTACAGGCATTTGAACAAACAGGCAAAGCGTCAGGGCGTTAGTTGCTATAGAATATATGATCATGATCTGCCCGAATTTCCGTTCCTGATTGAGCTTTATGAAGACAAGCTTTATGTTTCGGAATATAAGAGAAGACACAACTTAACTGAGGAAGACCATGAGCAATGGCTGGATGGTTGTAAAAAAATTATGTCAGAAGTGATTGGAGTTCCCCTTGAAAACATCTTTTTAAAACTCAGGCAAAGAAAGGAAAACAGGTTAGGGCAATACCAAAAATTTAATGAGCAAAAAGCGGAGTTTGTGGCTCATGAAAATGGTTTGAAGTTTATTATAAACCTGAGCGATTATTTAGATACCGGTCTTTTTCTTGACCACCGCATTACAAGGCAAATGGTAAAAGAATTGTCCGGCAAAAAAAGAATAAGAATATTGAATTTGTTCTGTTACACAGGTTCATTTTCTATTTATGCTGCCGCCGGCGATGCGGGTAAGGTTGTTTCTGTCGATCTTTCCAAAACCTATTTAGACTGGGCCGAAAGGAACATGCAGTTAAATTTTCCAGGATTTTCAAATCATCAATTGATTCATGCTGATGTAAAACAGTATTTGAAGACTCTCGATGCTAATAGTTTTGATGTAATTGTAATGGACCCTCCTACTTTTAGCAATAGTAAAAGGATGGAAGATTTTCTCGACATTCAAAGAGATCATGTAGTGCTAATCAACGATTGCATGCATGCTTTGAGTGAAGGTGGCATTTTATTTTTCAGTACCAACTTCACTAAGTTCCTATTGGATGAAGAAAATATAAATGCTTCGGTTATTAAAAACATTACAAAAGCTACCACACCATTTGATTTTACAGGGAAATTAAAACGGCAATGTTTTAAGATCAGCAAATAAAAATCCCGCATTGCTGCGGGATTTTTTTCTCATGTGCATTAATAGCTTATATGCATGTAAAATAGTGAAAATCTTAATACAAATAATCCATTGCCTTTATATCATTTGCATTAAACGTTCTGTTGCCGCCGTTTGAACAAGCCAGCATAAACGATTCTGCATCTGGCTTGGAAGGTGTTCCTGGAATTAAAACAGCTCCAACACCAGCACTGCCTTCGTTTTGATGACGTCCCCCGCAGCTGTAGGCACGATTCATATAATCGGTATGACGAAAGCCGATACAATGCCCCATTTCGTGCTGAATAACGGAAGCCACATAATTCAAATCAGGATTGCTACCATAAGCATACTGATTGGTATTCATTTTAATTTGATTAAATGGATTACCGGCTGAAGTTGGGAATCCAGAACTACCTAATGTAATGTAGCCACCGGACGGTCCTTCGTTGAATCCAAAAATGTCAATGTTACCTGTAGTGCCGGCTGTTGCTCTTACAAAAGTCAACTGACCACCTAAAGCATTATAACGTTTTATAGCTTCGTTAGTTGCGTCTGAATACACCGTTGGCAAATTGGTAACCGAAACAGTAATAACCCTGGGCAACCCTTTTACAAGATTTGTGGTGCGGTACTGTTCTTCTTTGGCAATAAGCAAAGTGGGAGAAGTGGCGTTGCTGTTCAGATTTTCATCTGTTAGCACAATGTCACCTTCCACTAAATAACCATTACTGACCTTACGGGCTCCGTCCGTACTAAATCCCATGGCTTGAATTTGCGTCAACGTTGCCTGGGAAATTTCATCTCGTGAGGTTGTCTGTTTGGTGTCTTTTTTACACGCAACAAAGGTTAGAGCAGTAAAACATATTACTGCAAAGGGCATCACGATTTTTTTCATGTGTGTTTTCTTTTTGGTTTAATGTGAAGAAAAGAGTTGGATTATTTGTATAAGTAGTTTAAGGCTGTTTTATCATTTGAATTAAAAGTTCTGTCTCTTCCATCGGAGCAGGCCAGCATCCATGAGTTAGGATCGGGACCAGAAGGCGTACCTGGAATCAGGATAGCTCCTATATTACTGGCACCTTCGTTTACTGCAGAGCCACCGCAGCTATAGGCACGATTCATATAATCGGTATGGCGGAAGCCGATACAATGTCCAAGCTCATGTTGAATAACCGAACCCACATAAACCGGGTCAGGGTTAGAACCATAAGCATACTGGTTCGTGTTCATCTTAATTGTATTGTATGGATCTCCCTTGCGGGTTGGAAATCCAGAGCTTCCCAAAGTAATGTAACCACCGGAAGGCCCCTGGTTGAAACCTGCAATAGTGATATCAGCTCTTCTGGAAGTGGTGTATTGAAATTTTATTCGCAAGCCTAAAGCATTATACCTGTTGATGGCCTGTTGCGCACCATCAATATATGCCTGTCCTAAACCGGTTGTGGTAACTGTAAATGTTCTTGGAAGATGTGTAACCAGGTTTGTAGTCCGGTACTGTTCTGTCTCACCTATTCTTAAAAGACTTTGCTCAGGAGCAGAATTCAAATTTTCATCTGTCAATACGATATCGCCTTCCACTAAATATCCATCATCAACCTTGCGTACATTACTGGTTCCAAAACCGAGTGCCTGGATCTTTGAAAGCGTAGTTTGCGAAATCTCGTCCTCAACGGCTTGTTTGGTTTCTTTCTTACAGCTGGTAATTAAAAGTGCAGCAATACCTGCTGCTGCGAAAAATTTAAAATTATTCATGTGCTTATATTTTGTTTAAAAGGGTGATTTCATCCTTAAATTACAGATTGTTAAAAACTGTTAAAATAAATTTAGGCAACAGCGTTGCATATGAGTTTAGAGTGCAGAATTTACTAAGTAAAAATCTCTGAAGCTATTGCTGACGTTGTTTATCCAAGGAAGGAGTTAATATTGTGGTACACTATGAAGAAGCCGTTTATATTGTTTTTTGCTATCGGTTTTTGCTTATCGCTGGCTGCCCAGCAACAAGAAAATCTTGATGGAAAAATTTCTTTACAGCTTAAAAAACTTATTGAGCATCCTTCAAACGATAGCACCGATATTATTTGCGCTGTAAAAGATGTAAGTATTCTGCAAAATGCAAAATCACAAATGCGTTTTATCAATGGGTATGCGCCTTCTAAAACAATTATAGTTCGTGTATCAAATAAACAACTTCAAAATTTTATTGCCAACAAGGCTATTGAATTTGCCGACGTATTGCGCAAGCCAAAGGAAGAACTAACAACAGGCGCCTTCGATCTTACGCTGAATAAAATTAATCTTGCGCATCATGCTTTTGCAAAAGTCAATGGTGATTCTATTGAAGTATCCATAAAAGAACAGCTATTGGATTCTACGGACATTGATATAAAAGGAAGATATTTCAACAGTGGTGTGGGAAATGATAATCAAACGTCTCATGCCGCTATTATGGCAACGATCATTGCCGGAGGCGGAAATACTTCTCCTTATGCAGTTGGCGCAGCTACAGGCGCCAATGTCACCTCTTCGAGCTTTGTAAACCTTTTACCTGATGCTGATGCAGTTTACAAACAATTCAACATTTCGGTGCAGAACCATTCTTACGGTACGGGTATTGAAAATTACTATGGCGCCGATACACGGGCTTATGACATAAGCGTAAACAACAATCCTTTTTTAGTGCATGTGTTTTCTGCCGGCAATTCTGGCACTACTACTTCTACTGACGGCGCTTATGCCGGTATAGAAAACGCAGCCAATATTACCGGCAGTTTTAAAATGGCCAAAAACATTATTACTGTTGGATCATTAGATTCCTTCAATAATGTAGTGCCTCTTAGCTCAAAAGGCCCGGCTTACGATGGAAGAATAAAGCCTGAGTTGGTAGCTTATGGAGAAGATGGGAGTTCGGGAGCAGCAGCCTTAACATCCGGAACTGTTGCATTGATACAACACGATTATAAAATTCTCCATCACGACTCGCTTCCTCCCGTGGCCCTGGTAAAAGCTGCTTTGCTAAACAGCGCCAACGATGTTGGTGTAAAAGGCATTGATTATACTTCGGGCTACGGCAGCCTTAATGCTTACAATGCATTAACAACCATCAACGAAAATCATTTTTTTCAGAACACCATTTCCCAAAATGAGATTAAAACTTTTTCGATTCATATCCCTTCAAATACCAAACAGATAAAACTTACTTTGGTTTGGACGGATACAGCCGCTGCTGCTAACGCTGCCAAAGCACTGGTGAATGATCTTGATGCTGTTTTAAAATTACCCGTTACAGGTGATGCATGGCAACCATGGGTTTTGAGCAGTTATCCTGATAAAGATTCTCTGCTGCAACCTGCTGCCAGGAAAAAAGACACCTTAAACACAGTTGAGCAAATTACAGTCGATGATCCACAGGCGGGAAATTATGTGTTGGAAGTTACAGGAAGCCATATTATTACTGCTTCACAAAGTTTTGCAATAGCCTATCAAATAGACACTGCAAATAATTTTCAATGGATTTATCCAACAGGTTCGGACGTATTGCGGGCGGGTTCAGTAAATACATTGCGCTGGCAAACCAATATGGCAGGTGATGCAAAAATTGAATATTCATTAGATGGAATAAAATGGCAATTGCTGAATGACAATGTGAATGCCCAGCAACAGTATTTTCAATGGTTGGTGCCAGATACAACGTCAAAGGCTTTGCTGCGATTTGTGATACCATCGGTGGTTAGTGAAATTGCTTCAGACAGTTTTGTTATTTCCAAACCGCTTGATCTTAAAGTAGGATTCAATTGCCCTGACTCGTTTTTATTATTCTGGAACCGGTTGCCTGTGAACCAATATGAGTTATATAGTTTGGGAGCAAAATACCTTGAGCCTTTTATGCAAACACCTGATACGATAAAGGTTCTTCAGACAAATAATCATCCCTCACTTTATTATGCAGTAGCACCAAAGATTGATAATAAACTGGGTTGGCGCAGCTATACTTTAAATTACACTACACAAGGCGTAGGCTGTTATCTCCGCACCTTTTTTGCAGTATTGCAAGACAATAAGTGGGGCTTTCTTTCCGCTGAATTAGGTTCGTTGTATAATGTTTCATCCATCAGCTTTCAAAAATTAACGCCAGCAGGTTTTCAAACCATTTACACAAGTAATAATCCTTCGTTGCTGTTAAACTTCACTGACAGCACCTTAATACAAGGAGCAAATTTTTACAGGTTGCAAATTATGCTTGCGAACGGGCAGGTTATTTATAGTCCAACAGATAAGGTTTACTATTTGCCAGACAATCCTGTTTTGATTTTTCCTAATCCCGCTCATAAAAATGAAGCGATAAAATTTGTTACGCAGGAGCCGGGCAAATATTCAGTGCAGGCGTTTGATGCCAATGGCCGTCTTGTAAAAACTTTTTTAGTGCAGGATATTTTGCAGCAGATGACATTGCAACTTTCAACAGGCATGTACTTCATCAAAATCATTTCTGAGGATGGCAAAACCTATCATCAGAAATTAATTGTCTATTAAAAAATTAGCGAGCCGCAGTGGCTCGCTAATTGTCTATTTCATTGCGTTATCGACTGTTCACCGTCTCACAATGTCTTCAACACATCATTCATATTACGCACTGCATCAGCACTTTTATTGAACGTAGCCTGCTCTTGTTCGTTCAATTTGTAATCAACAATTTTTTCCCAGCCATTCTTACCCAATACAACGGGTACACCAAGACAAATATCCTTTTGTCCATACTCGCCGTCTAATGATACGCAGCAGGAAATCAAGCGTTTTTCATCACGCACAATACTTTCTACCAAAGCCATTGCGGCCGCCCCAGGCGCATACCATGCCGAAGTTCCGATCAGCTTTGTAAGCGTAGCACCTCCAACCATGGTATCAGCTACAATTTTCTGTTGCTGTTCTTCGGACAAAAATTGCGTTACAGGAACACTGTTCCATGTAGCGTAACGAATCAAAGGGATCATGGTTGTATCGCCATGACCGCCAATTACAACAGCGTTTAAATCGTTAGGCGAACAATTCAGAGCCATGCTTAAATAGCATTTAAACCTTGCACTATCTAAAGCACCGCCCATACCTATAATTTTATTTTTAGCCACACCGCTTGATTGCAAAGTGAGGTAGGTCATGGTATCCATCGGGTTGCTGATAACAACGATGATGGCATCAGGAGAATGTTGTAAAATATTTTGCGTAACAGTTTTTACAATGTTGGCGTTAGTGCCAATCAGTTCTTCGCGGGTCATACCGGGCTTACGTGGCAAGCCTGAAGTAACAACAACTACATCCGAACCCTTTGTTTTTGCATAATCGTTTGTGCTTCCAACAATTTTTGTATCAAAGCCAAGCAAGGCAGCGGTTTGCATCATGTCCAACGCTTTACCTTCGGCAAGACCTTCTTTAATATCCAGCAACACCAGCTCTTCACACAATTCTTTGCGGGCAATATTATCGGCTGTGGTAGCCCCTACTGCACCCGCACCTACAACTGTAATTTTCATTGATCATTAAAATTTATGTGTAAGAAAAATTATTTGCGCTGCGAAGATAGGCCGATTGCATTATTTGGCTGAAAGTTCGTGTGAGGATGTTGGTGATTAGCTGCGAGCTGTTAGCTATCAGCATTCGAGACACTGAATAGTTACTTAACTATAGGCCACACAGCTAAAAGCTTGCAACTTATGCAATGACGCTTCAACAAGCTCAGGATAAATCTTGCAACAAAATTTCTATGCAGTGATTTTAAACTCTTTGGGTTGTGGTGCTTTGGAGCGGATCTGCCTGCGGAGCAACCATATTTGTTTTACATCTTCCACATTGATAGCAACCTGAGGATACAGTTCTTCATTATCAGAAATAAGTACCCATTCCATATTAGATTTTTTATACAGACGCTTAATTAATAATTGGTCGGCAGTATGGATGATGTATACCGAAAAATCTTTGATGTCATTCCAGTCTTCCACGGGTACCATGGTTGCCAACACTACATCACCTGCGCTTAAGGTAGGTTCCATACTGTCGCCGTCAATTTCAAAATAGCGCCAAACCGCACCGGCTGGATTCACACCAGGCGGCAATGAATACTTTTCCAACGCTTCTAAAAAATCGGTTTGTTCAAAACCTTTTACATAACCGGCCTGCGCCTTGATTCCTACCAGTGGAACTAAAAATTGAAAGGGATTGTTCTTTTGTTCCTGCCGCTGCTCCAAATATGATTTCTGATTTTTACGAGCAGATTGTGAAAATTTTCCTAAAATATTCACATCATCGGATAAATTGTGAAAAGAATGCTCGTTTTGAAGCTTTAAAACGGCTTCAACAAACCACCTGGACGGTTCTATTTTTTCATTCTCGACTTTGCTTACAACTTCTCTACTGTAGCCAATTTTGTTAGCAAACGCAGCTTGGTTTAAACCCAAGGATTTCCTGATTTCTATCAATTTATGAGCATTAAGCATAGCGTTAAGCGTTTGTGAATAAATATGTGAAAATAATGTGGATAATGTGAATTTTTGTATTTTTATACTTCACAAATTTAATTCAAAAATTCACAATTCCAAATCATGAGAAAGACGAGAAAGAGTTTCAGCTTCCATTTTCCGCTAAAGCATAAGGTGGTTCGCAACCTGAAAATTGTTACAGAATATGTAGGAGACCTGGAGGTGGAAGGCGTAGGTTATTTTAATTCATCAGCTTCATTGCTGGATATTTTCGACCGCTATACTGTGGATATTGATCTTGTAAAATGGAACGGTACCGATATCAAGCCCGTGCTGGAAGTAACCGGCGCCATGGATGAAATTACCGAAGCAGCCACCCGCTTTTTCGCTCATGAATTTGAAAATAGCGTAGGAAGGGCTGCGTAGCATTTTGAACGGGATAAGAACCGAAGCTGTGGTCAATACTCGAATAGTGATGAACAGAATTATTGGACGTTCAAGTGAGTGACACAACACAAGCCGAAAGTAGCAAACAGCCGGTAACAAAATTATAAGTCATGAATTGCAAAACACTTAAATCTGTGAAATCAATTTTTTCTACAACCAAGTCATCGATAGAACGCTTCAATCATCAAATTAATAACGGTTTATAATCTGACATATGCAATTAAGAAAAGCAACAAGAAAAAAAGCAAAGATTCGCCTGGGACTTTCAGCAGTTTCCGGCGGTGGTAAAACATACAGCGCCATTTTAATAGCCAAAGGCTTATGCGGCGATCTTTCAAAAGTAGCTGTGATTGATACAGAAAATGGCAGCGCCGATTTATATGCACATTTGGGCGATTACAATGTGCTTCCGCTAACAGCACCTTTTTCTCCTGAACGCTATATCGAGGCAATTCGCTCCTGCGAAAAAGCAGGTATGGAAGTAATTATTGTTGACTCCATTTCGCATGAATGGGATGGCAAAGGTGGCTGCTTAGAGATTGTTGAAAGCCTGGGTGGCAAATACCAGGATTGGGCGAAAGTAACACCACGACACCAGGCATTTTTAGAAGCAATTTTACATAGCCCTTGCCATGTTATTACCACAGTGCGCCGCAAGCAAGATTATGAAATGGTTAAAGACGGTAATAAAATAAGAGTGGAAAAAGGTGGCCTGCGTGAGATTACCCGCGAAGGTTTTGAATACGAGCTCACCATCAATCTCGAAATGGATACCAAGCACAATGCCGTTGCATCAAAAGATCGTACAAATCTTTTTATGGGCAAGCCTGTATTTGTTCCAACAGAACAAACAGGCGAATTAATTGCCAATTGGTGCGAACAGGGGGAAGAGGATTTCAACATCATCAGGCCGGGGAGCGAGTGGTATAGCAAAGTGGAAATATGCAACACGCAAAGAGAGTTAGTAGAACTCTATCAAAAGAATAAAGCAGACGTGGACGGCAATCCGCTGCTGCAACAATTAATTGCTAACCGCAGAAATCAAATCAATGGCAAAACACTTAGTGCAGCATAACGAATCTTCATTGCCTTCAATCAGAGAAGGACTGAATAAAAAACAGATCGCTGAACTAGCCATGCAATCTGTAGCAAACGTTTTGGAAGAAGGCAACGTGTTTCAGGTAGCAGAAGCTTTAGCCGCCATGGAGGAGTTTACAAAAGCTGTTCGCAAAAACGAAGGCTATATAGAATTTTTGAGAGAAGAATTGGCAAAACACAATGGTAGGTTAACTACCACATCGGGAGCAAAAATAGAAATATGTGAAGCTGGCGTAAGCTATGATTATTCGCATAGCGCAGAATGGAGAGAAATAGAAGAAGCGATACAATTTTTACAAACAAAGAAAAAAGCGGTAGAAGAAAAGTTGCGCAAAATAGCTCCCGGACGCATGGCGGTTGATCCTGAAACCGGTGAAGTAATGGAAGGCGCTTTCAAAACATCAAAATCAACCTATAGAATAACCCTGGCAAGATGATGCATGAGCATGATCAGCCAAAAAAATCGTAGACATGACAAAAACAATTTTCCAGGAATGTGTTGACATTATCAAAGACCTTGTCGGTCATGAATATTTGTACTTCGACAATGCAGTAGAAGTAAAAATAACGCCGCATAGTTTTCCTTTCAATGCATGGGCTGTATGCATAAGTCCGAAAAACGAATTATATGTGATGGACAGCGACGAACAGTGGCATAAAACAGAATTGAACGATAGCAATGCAGCACTCGTTATTGGAAGCCTTTACCAGCGTTTAAAAATGATGCGTATTGGCTATGCCAAGGCAAGTTAGAAGCCGAGTGGATAGTGATTATAGCGATTGGAAAAACCATTCGCAACTAACCATTAATCTTCTCACCATTCACAAACAACAACAATATGAATTCTATAAGCAATATCATCTCAATAGATGAAGCCAAAAAAAGCAGGAAGCGGTTTGTGCGTTCGCTTGAATACGAAGTAATTGCCAATCTTGCTTTACAGCAATATGCAAAAAAAGACAGGGCCGACTTTGAACATCTGCTTTCTATTCCTTTACAGGAAAGAATTCCCGGACTGATTAGTGAATATGGCTTGAAGCGAATGCATAAACTTATCAAATTGCTCCTGCAGGAATTTTGCTATTCCATTGCTTTGCCCAAAAGCAAAAAGCTGACAGAAACAAAAATCGCTGTTTGTGCATGCGATCTTATCCTGACAGCAGAAGAAGATCAGTTAAGCCTTGAAGATTTGATCGTTTTTTTTGAGCTAACGAAAGCAGGCATCTATGGAAAATTTAAAGGGATGCTTACCCATTTTGGAATTATGCAAAAACTGGAAGCCTTCAGGCAGCAACGTTATGAAACGTATATCCAATTAAAGGAAAGAAAAGAAGCAGAGCAAAAAGCATTAGGCCCGGCGGAAAGAATCAGCCCCCAACCTACAGCCATTAAGCATTTGTTTGACCAGGCCAATGGAAGCATTTTTCCCTTAAAGAAAATAAGCTAGCGCTTGCCACTCTAAAATAACCTGGCTTAATTGGCTCATGATGTTAAAATAAAAAAGGATTACAAATTTTGTAATCCTTTTTCTTGCGGACCGGACGGGACTCGAACCCGCGACCTCCGCCGTGACAGGGCGGCATTCTAACCAACTGAACTACCGATCCTTAGTTGGGGGTGCAAAAATAGGGGAGATTTTTATTCAACCCAAAACAAACTAAAACGTTTTGAAAAAAATATGTAAACCTTGTCTTGACTCATCTTTCCCAAACAATGTCAAGCCAGCTTTCAACACCAACATGCTGCATTACGGTAAATTGTGTTAGCTTCTACCCTTACGCTTTGCATAGCTTTTTGAACGGTATTTAATCGTCAATAATTGAAAATTTGCTTTAGGCAAGCCTTTCTTGTCTAAATTGTAACTTATAGTCTCAACAACTGCTCTAAAAAATATGGAACAAATTGCAAAGATCATTTCAATAGAACCGGTTACGCATAATGTAAAGCAATTCAGGCTTGAAAAACCGGCAGGCTATCATTTTATTCCGGGACAAGCAACTGAAGTATCTATTAACAAACCTGAATGGAAAGAAGAAAAACGACCTTTTACATTTACCAGCCTCAACGAGTATCCTTATCTGGAATTCACGATCAAAATCTATGATGACCATAATGGAGTAACGAATGCCTTGAGCAAATTAAACGTTGGCGATGAACTGATCATTCGCGATGTGTGGGGTGCTATAAGTTACGAGGGAGAAGGCTATTTTATTGCCGGCGGGGCAGGCATTACTCCATTTATTGCTATTCTGCGGCAGTTGCAAAAACAAAATGCCGTTGGTAATAACGTATTGCTATTTTCCAACAGAACATCGAAAGATATCATTTTGAAAGATGAACTAAAGAACATGTTAGGCGCCAACGCTATTTTCACAACCACAGAGGAAAAAACCGGCGAATACGAATCGCAAAGAATCAATGAAGATTTTCTTAGACAGCATATAAAAGATTTCGGAAAACACTTTTACATCTGTGGGCCTGATGCTATGGTTGCAGATATTACTAATATGCTTACAAAACTTGGTGCAAAAGCCGACGCAGTAATTTTTGAGAAATAGCTTTTCAATTTGCAGGTTAAACCGTTCTTTCTCTCTAAAACATTTACAAATCATTGGCCCTTATCTTTGATGCATGCTAAAGATTGGAGTATTTGGTGCAGGGCATTTGGGAAAATTTCATTTAAACAACTGGAAAGAAATTTCCGGCGTACAACTGGTTGGCTTTTACGATCCGAATGACGCCATTGCAGAAGAAGTTATTGCTAAGTACAATTTGCAGCGTTACAGCAACGAAGACGATTTGATTGATGCCTGCGATGCCATTGATGTAGTTACGCCAACGCAATATCATTTTTCCATTTGCGAAAAAGCCATTAAAAAAGGCCGGCATGTATTTGTAGAAAAGCCTATGGCTCACACTATAGAAGAAGCAAAAGTGCTGGTAAAACTGGTGCAGGAATCAAAAATAAAATTCCAGGTGGGACATGTGGAAAGATTTAACCCCGCTTTTCTGGCGGTAAAGGATTTGGAGTTAAATCCCATGTTCATTGAAGTGCATAGGCTGGCACAGTTCAATCCAAGAGGTACTGAAGTAAGTGTAATCTTAGATTTAATGATACACGATATTGATGTCATTCTCAGCCTTATCAAAAGCGATGTAAAAAATATTTCTGCCAATGGTGTAGCCGTAATGACCGATACGCCAGACATTGCTAACGTTCGCATTGAATTTAATAACGGCTGCGTGGCCAATCTTACATCAAGCCGCATTTCTATGAAGAAGATGCGGAAGATAAGATTGTTTCAAAAAGATGCTTACATAGGCATTGATTTTTTGGAGAAAAAAGCAGAGGTCATTAAATTAAAGGAAGAGAGTGATGAAAATGTTTTTGCCTTTGATATTGAAACACCCAATGGCACCAAAACCATAGCTATAGCCAGTCCACAGGTGCCAGAAGTAAATGCAATTAAAAGAGAACTGGAAGAATTTGTGGCGGCAATAGAAAACAACACACAGCCTATTGTTAACGAAATTGATGGCTTCAGGGCTATGGAAGTAGCACACCAAATCTTACACAAAATCCATCATAATCTTATCTCCTCTTAGCCAATGGCGCTAAAAAAATACATTCACCCGGCATGGTATGCACTAACTGATTATGTTACCGCCGCAATTGGCTGGGGATTGTTTTTTTTTATCAGGAAAAAGATACTGGGCGAGCCTTACGAAGCAGATTATAAATTATGGCTTGGAATTATTTTTATTCCTTTTGGTTGGCTGATACTCTATGCACTCATTGGCAGCTATCATTCCATCTATAAAAAATCACGCCTAACCGAAGCTGCCAAAACTTTTGCTTGCAGTTTTATCGGTTGCATTTTTTTGTTCTTCATCTTTTTACTTGACGATGCAAAGAATGATTACAATTATTACTACAGGGCGTTACTTGCTTTGTTCACCATTTATTTTGGCATCACTATCGTTGGACGATTGGTTGTACTGAATCTCGCAAAAGCACAACTGCAAACAAAAACAGTAAAGTTCAAGGCTGCGCTTATTGGTAATTACCAAAATGCACTCAGGATTTATAGCGAAGCAGAAAAAAAACTGGAAGTAGAAGGTTATTACGTTGATGGCTATATATCCATTAATAACGATGAAAAACCTGCACCAGCTTCTTTGCAAAAGTTAGGTGACCTTAACGTGTTGGAGAACATCATTGATGATCATAAAATTGAGTTGGTGATTATTGCTATCGACAAAAAAGAACAGCAACTGATTGAAGAAATCATCAACCGTTTATCAGAAAAAGACGTGACCATAAAAATACAAGCCAACACGCTTGACATACTTGCCGGCTCGGTAACAACGACCAATGTTTTAGGCGCTGTATTGATTGATCTTCACACAGGCCTAATGCCCGAATGGCAACAGCATATAAAAAGAGTGGTGGATGTGCTCATTGCCTTTTCATGCCTGGTTCTGTTATCGCCGCTTTTGCTTTACATTGCCATAAAAGTTCGTTTGTCATCTAAAGGACCTGTTATTTTCAGACAGGAAAGAATTGGCTATAAAGGCAAACCTTTTTGCATGTATAAGTTCCGCTCTATGTATGTTGATGCCGAAAAGCAAGGTCCGGCCTTATCGTCCGACGGCGATCCACGCATTACGCACTGGGGAAAAACCATGCGTAAATGGCGACTCGACGAATTGCCACAACTCTGGAATATTTTATTAAATGAAATGTCGCTGGTAGGCCCCAGGCCTGAACGCCGTTTTTATATTGATCTTATTGTAGCGCAATTTCCTTACTATAAATATTTGCTGAAAGTAAAGCCCGGACTCACTTCCTGGGGCATGGTGCAATATGGTTACGCCGAAAATGTTGAAGCCATGATTGAACGCAGCAAATTTGATTTGGTATATATCGAAAATATTTCCTTACTGCTTGATTTCAAAATTTTGATCCACACACTGCGCATTATTTTTTTAGGTAAAGGCAAGTGATGCTGAGTTGTATAATTCAGTTTTGAAAATTGATCAAAATAAGTTCCTCCAAACAGAGTTTAAAAGTTTTAAGCCCTTCTGGAAAAATAATTGCGTAAAAAAATTTGCGAAACCAAATAGTTGCGCATATATTCGCAACCGATTAGTTTCATTAAATATACCAGAGAAATGAGGAGAGATATTTTTCAGGCAATTGCCGACCCCACAAGGCGGGCTATTATAGCCTTAATTGCATTGCAGGCAATGACGCCCAACGCCATTGCCGAAAACTTCAATACGACACGACAGGCTGTCTCAAAACATCTTCGCATTTTAACTGAATGCGCATTAGTAAAACAGGAACAACAAGGCAGAGAAATTTATTACTCACTCGAAATTGAAAAAATGAAAGAGATCGATAAATGGCTTAGCCAATACCGGAAAATTTGGGAAACCCGTTTCCATCAACTGGACAATGTATTATCAACAATAAAAAAACAGAAAAAATGAGCAACACTTTAGCATTTGATTTTACCGTTGACAAAGCAGCAAAAACGGTAAACATCGTCAGAGAATTTGACGCTGAACTTTCATTGGTATGGGATGCGTTTACCAAAGCAGAATTGATTGACCAATGGATTGCCCCTCAACCTATGACAGCTAAAACAAAATACCAGGACTTTAAGGTTGGTGGCAAACGTTTTTATGCAATGATAACCCCTGACGGACAAGAACGTTGGGCAATTCAGGAATATACCTCCATTACACCCAAGACCAATTTTAAAATGTATAATGCTTTTGCTGACAAAGATGAAAACCCTGAATTGCCGGGATCTGAATGGGATCATACGTTCAGTGAACAAAACGGCACAACAAAAGTGAACATCTCCATTTACAATGAATCGCTTGAAAGAATGGAGAGGATATTGGATGGCTTCACAAAGGGAATGAAAATGTCGTTGAGCAACCTGGAAAATCTCCTGGCAACTTTATCGAAAAAATGATTTACGTTTTTAAAACATCGGTCAAAACAAAAACGCAGGCAAAGAACCTGAAACCGCATATTGACAAAATATTGCCAAAAGCAAAATGGAATTTTGACCTTGACGACTGCGACAAAATATTGCGCATTGACAGCGAAGAAAATATAGTTTTTAAAATAACAGGCTTGCTAAATATCCATGAATTCTATTGCGAAGAATTAGAATAAAAAACATTTTACAAACAATCTAAAAATAAAAATCATGGCACAAATCAATCCACACATCAACTTTAACGGAAATGCCGAAGAAGCATTCAATTTTTACAAATCGGTATTTGGTGGAGCGTTCACAAAAATTATACGCTTCAAAGATTTAGGGAACACTGAACATCCACTAGCCGAAAGTGAAGCAAATAAAATAATGCACATTGCCTTACCAATTGGCAATACTAGTTTAATGGCTAACGACGTTCCGGAATTTATGGGCAGGGTAAATGAAAATGAAAACAGGTCTAAAATATTCGTTACTGCTGAAAGTCGTGAAGAAGCAGATAAATTATTTAACGGGCTTTCAGCAGGTGGCACTGTCGAAATGCCTATTGCTGATAGCCCATGGGGTTCCTATTTTGCCATGTTTAGAGACAAATACGGCATTGAATGGATGGTGAACTTTGATCCGGCTATAACGGATAAATAAAAAATAAAATGACAAATGGTGACAAACGGTTGGTGAATTCACCAACCTTGTTCGCTAGTGCAATCGTACCCTTTCTTTGATTTATGAAATTAGTGACCCTATTACCATAAGAATCTAAATTTTGGAACCGCCCCTATCAACTGGCAGCTACCTCAAGCTGGATTTGCATAAAACCCACACTTCCTTAACCATTAATTTCTCATTTGCCAATTCAAATTCTATTTTTGAAAAAAACATTCCTTGCAAAAACTATTTTCACTGCTTTTGACTTGCGGCTTTTGGCTTGCAGCTTCCTCTCAAAATGCCGGCAACGCTCAGTGGCAACAACAACTCAACTATACAATTGATGTATCGCTGAACGACAAAGAAAAAACCCTCGATGGCTTTGAAAAGATTATTTACACCAACAACGCACCCGATACGCTTCATTATATTTGGTTTCATCTTTGGCCCAATGCCTATAAGAACGACAGAACCGCTTTCAGCGACCAGTTGCTGGAGAATGGCAATACCAAATTTTATTTTTCCAATAAAGACCAAAGAGGCTACATCAACCGGCTGGATTTTAAAGTAGATGGTGCAACAGCCAAAACAGAAGATCATCCGCAGTACATCGATGTGATCAAACTGTTGTTACCAAAGCCTTTGGCGCCAAAAGAAAAAATAACCATTACAACACCCTTTCATGTAAAGCTGCCTTTTAACTTCTCCCGTGGCGGCTATGATGGCCAATCTTTTCAAATAACGCAGTGGTATCCAAAGCCTGCGATGTACGATAAAAATGGCTGGCATCCTATGCCTTATTTAGACCAGGGAGAATTTTACAGTGAGTTTGGCAATTTTGATGTTCGCATTACAGTTCCAAAAAATTATGTAGTAGCAGCAACAGGCGTTTTGCAAAATGAAGAAGAAGTAAATTGGCTGAAGACCAAAACTTTTGTTGAAACAAAACCGGCTACGAAAAAAACTGCTATCAAAGCAAAAAGCAATAAAGCAAAAAAACCGTCTTCCATTGCTAAAACAAAAAATAAACCTTTGGTTCCGGCTGCGATGGCTGAAGAAACCAAAACTCTCGATTACCAACAAAACAATGTTCATGATTTTGCATGGTTTGCTGATAAAAAATTTATTGTAAGCAGTGACACCTGCCAATTGCCAAGTGGGAAAGTGATCCAAGTATTTACTTACTACACGCCGGCAGAAATAGCTACATGGAAAAATAGTCTTCAATATGCTAAAGATGCAGTGCGGTTTTACTCCCATGAAGTAGGAGAATATCCCTACAGCATTGTAAGCGTGGTTCAGGGACCGCAAAGTTTTGGTGGTGGCATGGAGTATCCAACCATTACCATCATCTCTCCTGCTGCATCGGAGAAAGAATTGGACATAACAATGGCGCATGAAATTGGTCACAACTGGTTTTATGGCATTTTAGCAACCAACGAAAGACAGCATCCATGGATGGATGAAGGCATCAATTCTTTTTACGAAAAAAAATACACAGAGCAGAAATACGGTAAGCAAACGCAGGAAGAAGAACTGTTTTTCCAAACGAAAGCTTTAAGAAAAACGGACCAGCCCGTTGAAACGTCTTCGCAAAATTTCAGCGTTAGCAATTATGGATTGGTAGCCTATCACAAAACTGCGGAGTGGATGCAATACCTGGAAAACAAATTAGGCAAAGATGCCTTCCGGCAAATGATGCAGCAGTATTTTGAACAGTGGAAATTCCGGCATCCGCAGCCTGAAGATTTTAAAGCCATTGCCGCAACAAAACTGGGTAACGAAACTGATGCTGTTTTTAATTTACAAAACACGAAAGGCATTTTACCCGATCATAAGTTAAGTGGATTTGAGGTTATTTCTCCTCTAAAAAAAGGTTCGATTAATGGTTATCTAAAAAATCCAACAAAAAATGCACTGTTGCTTTCGCCTGCAGTGGGCATCAATGCTTACGATAAATTCATGATCGGCGGGCTGGTCACCAACTACAATCTGCCGTCAACCAAATTTCAGTTCCTGGCCATTCCGTTGTATGCAACAGGTTCCAAACAATTTACCGGCCTGGGAAAATTGAATTACACCATAGCATCAGAAAAAGCGATTCGCAAGGCAGATTTTTTTATCAATGCTTCCCGGTTTTCGATGGATGAATTCAGCGATACGGAAAGCCATAATTTAAAAATGCAGTTTGAAAAATTAGTGCCGGGCTTTAAACTAACTTTCAAGGAAAAAGATCCCAGAAGCACTGTAAATAAATATGTGCAGTGGAAAACTTTTTTGATCAATGAAGAATCCTTACAAGTCAAAACTGATTCTATTTTCAACGGAACAGACACAACGCTGCTAACGAATTACTCAACTCCGCAAAAAAATAGGTACCTCAACCAATTACAACTGGTTTATGAAAATTATAGGGCCCTGTATCCTTTTGATGTAACGCTGCAAATTGAGCAGGCAAAAGATTTTGTGCGACCTGCCTTAACGGCTAATTACTTTTTTAATTACGCCAAAGAGGGTGGTTTGCAGGTGCGTTTTTTTGCTGGCAAATTTTTTTACCTGAATGGCAAAACGCTAACAAAGCAATTTGATAACGATCGTTATTTTTTGAACATGACTGGCCCTAAGGGTTATGAAGATTACACGTACAGCGATTATTTTATTGGCCGCAACAAATTTGAAGGTGTGGAGAATCAGCAGATCATGATCCGCGACGGAGCCTTTAAAGTAAGAACCGATTTGTTGGCTGATAAAATCGGCAAGACCGATGACTGGCTGACGGCATTGAACTTTAATTCCACCATTCCGCAGAATATCAACCCCCTTTCTGTATTGCCAATAAAGATTCCTTTACATGTCTTTTTAGATATCGGGACCTACGCAGAACCCTGGAAGAAAGGTTCGGATATTGACCGGTTTTTATTTGATGCCGGTTTTCACCTTCCGCTATTCGGCGAAATGCTGAACATTTACATTCCTGTTTTTTACAACAAAGTTTATAGCGACTATTTTAAATCAACCATATTTAAAAACAGGTTTTTAAAAACCATTTCTTTCAGCATTAACCTTTACAATAAAAATTTAAAACAGCTTAACCGCGAAACAGAGTTCTGATGCCGCAGAACAACATACAATATCTTACCCGTAAACAAATTGATACAGCATTGTGGAATGCCTGTGTTGACAAAGCTTCCAACGGGCTGATTTATGCTTACAGTTTTTATTTGGATGCAATGACTGACAATTGGGATGCATTGGTGCTGAACGATTACGAGGCCGTAATGCCTTTGCCCTGGAGAAAAAAATATGGCATTTATTATTTGTATCAGCCGGCTTTTGTAGCTCAGTTGGGCTTGTTCGGCAATAACCTTACGGCTGATCTATTAACTGCATTTCTAAATGCCGTTCCAAAAAAATTCAGGTATTGGGATTTTACACTTAATCATGAGAATCGTTTTGTTATTGCAAATTTTCCATTGTACCAAAGAAGCAATTTCGTTTTAGACTTAGGAGCACCCTACCAAAAAATATTTGAAGGTTACCGAAAGAAAAACATTCAACACCATATTAAAAAAACTGTAAGCTATCATTGCTATACAAAAAAAAATATTCCTGTTGAAGATGTGGCGCAACTGGCAAAACAACAGGTGCAGCAACAAGAAACGGGTGAAGATGATTATAGAAAACTCATCTCTTTATACTATTTACTGTTTCCGTTGGCAAAGGCTATTACTTATGGTGTATATTCTAGCCAGCACCAATTGCTGGCGTCCGGCGTTTTCTTTTTTTCTCACCGAAGGGCCTATTATATTTTAGCCGGCAATCATCCTAACGGCAGAACCTTAGGCGCTTCTCATGCGCTGATAGATGCTTTTATCAAAGATCATGCAACACAGGATTTAATTTTAGATTTTGAAGGCAGCGACATTCAAAGCCTTGCTTTTTTTTACAGCAGTTTTGGGGCTGTGCAGGAAAATTATGCAGCGATAAAATTAAATAGGTTACCCTGGTGGGTGAAGTGGCTAAAGGGTTAACTTTGCTATCGGTTTCTTAAATTAAATATTGAATATTAAGGATCACTGGTTGAACATTCTATTGTAAACCGCAGGCCATAAAAAAAACTTTTCCTCAGCCTAAATCTTAACCTTCAAACCTGTCGCAAATTCCGTCTCCCGACATATTCATCTCCTGTCTATCTTTGCGGCAAAATTTTGATACATGAATTTGCACGAATACCAGGCGAAAGAACTTTTGAAAAAATATGGCGTTCCGGTGCAGGAAGGTATTGCTGTAAGCACACCTCACGATGCCGAAGAAGCCTACCGCCAGATTAAGACCCAATATGGAAGCAACTTTGCAGTAATAAAAGCGCAGATACATGCCGGCGGCCGCGGCAAGGGAAAAATCCGCGAAACAGGCATCAACGGTGTAAAAGTGGTGAAGTCGCTGGATGAAGTGACAGAAGTGGCGCAAAAGATGCTGGGGGGCACTTTGGTTACCATTCAAACTGGTGAAGCCGGTAAAGTGGTAAACAAAATTTTGATTGCGCAGGATATGTACTACGATGGCCCCAGCGACAGGAAAGAATTTTACCTGTCTATATTATTAGACCGCTCCAAAGGACAGAATGTAATTATGTATAGTACCGAAGGCGGTATGGACATTGAAGAAGTGGCGCATAAAACCCCCGAGAAGATTTTTAAAGAATGGGTATTCCCTGGTGGTGGTTTGCAAGGCTACCAGGCAAGGCAAATTGCTTTCAACTTCGGTTTAAAAGGCGATGCTTTCAAAAACATGGTAAAGTTTGTTACCAATTTATATAATGCTTACGTAGGATTGGATTGCAGTATGCTTGAGATCAATCCTTTGTTTAAAGCAGCCGACGATAAAATTGTGGCTGTGGATTGTAAAATGAATTTGGATGATAATGCATTGATGCGCCATCCTGATTTGGCAGCCATGCGTGACATTAGCGAGGAAGACCCTACCGAAGTAGAAGCCGGCAAATACAATTTGAATTTCGTAAAATTAGACGGCAACGTAGGCTGCATGGTAAATGGCGCCGGCCTGGCTATGGCCACTATGGACATGATTAAATTGAGCGGTGGCGAGCCTGCCAACTTTTTGGATGTAGGTGGTACGGCCAATGCGCAAACGGTGGAAGCCGGTTTCCGCATCATCATGAAAGACCCCAAAGTGAAAGCCATTTTGATCAATATTTTTGGCGGCATTGTTCGCTGCGACCGTGTAGCACAAGGCGTCATTGACGCTTACAAAAACATGGGCAATATTAATATACCGATCATTGTTCGCCTGCAGGGCACCAATGCAGAAGAAGCTAAGAAACTGATTGATGAAAGCGGACTGAAAGTGCAATCGGCCATATTGTTAAGCGAAGCTGCAGATTTAGTGAATAAGGCAGTGGCTTAGTCTGGACATTGGTTTGGATGTATTGGTAAGATTAATGAATAGATTACAACCTTACTATAAAGTAAGAGCCTTCAATTTCTTGAAGGCTCTTTTATTTCCTGTAAACCTTATTCATCTAACCAATCATGGTTCAGACTTATAGTCTCCGAAGAACTTACTGTTATCAGCCTTGATATTTTCCGTTGTAGTTTTTTTACAATTACCTGCAAGAACATCGTTCACAAATAAAGTAATAGCATTAGTTACATAGGCTTGCGAAAAGCCATGCCCGTGCCTTGCATCTTTTACAAAATAAAGATCGTAACAACCACCATTTGTTTTAAAACGCTGGGCAATATCATAAGAGCCATATAGCATTTTAAATTCGGAGCTTTCGCCTTTGGCATGTTCATAAGGAATGACTTCGTCGGACTGGCTTTGAATCAACAATGCCGGCACTGCCTTTATTTCGGATGCCGATATTAAAGCTGTATCTACAATGCCGCCCCACAAACTGTAAACACCACGAACGGAATAATGATTTGTAAAGTTATTTCCACCGCCTGTCACTGCACCTAAGTCTTGGTGAAGCATGGGAAACATAGCATCCCAGTCCGATTGTTCTTCGTAAGCATTAGCCAACGCCAGCACACCGCCTGCACTCCCGCCGCCAATGAAAATTGCAGTTGTGTCTATATTATATTTACCGGCATTGTGAACTAAAAAGCGCAGGGCTGCATCAAGGTCCTGCGCTCCTCTGTAAAAAGCTTTGGCAATACCTAATTGGTCTGAAGGATCAAAACCTAACCTGTAATCTATATTGGCCACTACAAATCCGTTTTTTGCAAGCAGCGGACTCATAAAAGCATCACCTTCTTTATTGCCGTTTTGAAATCCGCCACCGTGGATATAAACAACTAATGGAAGTTTTTTATTTAATTGGGGATATGTAATATCCATTTTAAGGTCTTGCTGTTTTCCATCCCAGCTAAGGCTTGTAGCATAAGTAATATTTTTTTCCTCCTTAGAATCCTGCGCCTGTAGAAAGTGAAAACCCAAAAGAAAAGTGCAGATCAAAAAATACTTCATGGTTAAGTTTTTTCAAAAGATACTAAACTCTGTGGTAGATATATATTTTTTGTGCCGGCTATTTAATTACTATTGAGCGTTCCTTGCGTCGCACACTTGTACTACAACAAATCTATTCAGCATTACCAAAACCGGTTCTTCACAGAATTGAACTTCTAATTTTCTTTTAGCTTCAGTTGCACAATTACCGGGTTGGCTTTAGTACTTTCTGTTTCAAAAAAATGTTTCATTACAGCCGGGTATATGGGTTTTTTGTCAGCATTGGTTTCTTTGGCTTTGATGAGTTCCAAAGAGGATATATGGGTATAAAAAAAGCCTTCATACTGTTTCAATCCGCTCCAGTTAATTCGCTGGCTCGTAAAGGGAAGGAAACCGTTTTGTTCATCCGGAATCATGCGTTCTATAGATACCAGCCTTCCCGTTTTAGTATTGTAAATGAAATTGTACTGGTTTGTAACTTCCGAACCCCGCCCCCATGAGATAACCCTGACATCTGTTTTGAAAAATAAAAGATCCTTATGCAAAAAGATATGGCTGATGCCCGTAATAATGCCGGCACCTGGCCAGTTGGCATTGCGCAAACTGTCTATTAATTTTATGTCTTTCGTTTCAGCAATATGTTTGGGTATGCTTCGGTTCATAGGGAAAACCATCTGGTAAATTTTGATGGCCGTATCTCTTGTAACCTTGTATATGCCTCCATCCAAGGGGGGCGATACATATACAACACCTTCTTGCAGAGAGGGAGTGACAGACATCCATGCAAAAGCACAAGCCGCAGGTTTCTCTATTTGATTGTAAGGGAAAAATGACTTATAAACAGAATCGTTTTTATAAATTTTTAGCAGATAACTAATGCTATCGACCGGCTTCATGCCCGGTGCAAAATAATTAGATCCAGCTCCAGCCGCAAAACCATTGCCTAATGAAATTAAATCGGTGCGTATTTGAGATGCTATGCTACCTTTTCCTGTTAGCTCCTTACCTGTTACGCTATAATATTTTGTAGTAGATTTTTTCTGCACCGCATCATAAACAGATAAGGCTATGCGGTTATTTGTTTTTTCATACGACAAAGACGGGTAGGCATTTTCTTTAAATTTTATTTTGGTAATATACCTGCCCTTCGGCGTAAAAAAAAGAACGCTCCGGGTATCATAGTCACTTATTACAAAGCTGCTGTCGGTTATCTCCAGCTGGCCTATGTCTCCGAAAAGACTTTCCTTAGTTGTTTCAAGCGGTATATAATTTAGCTGCTCAAAATATTCCGACACTTTACCACCATAAGCCTGGGAAGGGTCAATGCGTAATTTTTCAACTTCTTGTGCTGAAATATTCTGCCAGGCTAACATAATGAAACAAAATAAACAACAGGTTAAATGCCTCTTCATGACTATGTATTTATCTACCGAATTTTCGTGGAAAATAGGAAAGTGTAAGCATGTAATATTGCTGCAACACATTTACATAACCAAAGGTTTGGCTGTTGCCGCTGGCAATATTTATAATGCTCTTGTTTTGATGCAACAGGTCAAGCGCCGAAAATTTCACCTCGCCGCGATTGCCTTTTAAAAAACGATAGCTAAGATTGGCATTCCAAAGTGTAAATTTTACTGGGGCCTGTTCATTTAACGAACTGCGGTTATAACTAACATTACTGCTCCATGTAATGTTTTTTGGTAATTGCAAAGCTCCGCTAATGCCTGTGCTCCAGGTTTTGCTGTTAAACATGCTGTTATTAAAACCTTTTTGCGCTGAACGGCTAAGATTTAATTGTTCATCGAGGCTAAGCAAAAAAACATCTCTATAGCTATAGTCGAGGCCCAGTTTACTACTAAACGAACGGTTGCCCGATACGTTCAGGATATTGTTTACATAGTTTGGCGTCCTGCTGCCGTTATAACTATTATTCAATTCCACCTGAATATTATTTTTCTTGTTTATCTCCAGTGATTTTCTATAATTAAGGTCAATGCCTATAAAGCGGAATCCGTCTACATTTATGGAATAGGCTATGTGCCTTCCCAACCCATCGTAAAAGCTGCTGTCGGCAATTTTATCATCTGTTTTTCCAACATTGATGGAAAAGTTTATTATGGCCGGATTTTTTTGTTGCTGACTATTAAAACTAAAATTATAAGACAGCCTTTGTGCATATTCAGGAAGTATGTTTGGATTGCCTTTGGGAATATACAACACATTGGAGCTGTCAACGAGCGGCGCAATGTGATTTACCTGCGGATAATTAACGTTGGTAGAATAGGTGAGAGAATGATTGATATTAAACCTTCCATATTGGTTGTTGTTGAAATTTACAGATGCGCTGGGAATAAAGTTTTTATAAGAACGGTCAAAGTTTTGAAAGCTTTGCGTAGAACGATGCTTCATAGTGTAATACGCTTCCCTTGCACTTGCGTTGATGGATACATATTTCCCATAACGGTTGCTAAGGTGCCTCCAAAAGGTTTTAGTAAAATTCAAAGAAGGCTTTATGTCGAGAGTATTTAAATCACGATCATTGGTAAGATAATGATTAAATGTTTGTTGTTTCGAGGCTGTATCATAATCCAACACTTTATCATTGTAATCATTATCCTGTAACGAAACTTCATTTTTGAAACTAATGTTTATATCTCCAAAACGTTTTTTTCCAAAAATCAGGCTTTTCAAATCAGGATATTCTAAAGTAAGATTATTGTTTATTGAAAACCTGTCCTGGTTTTGATAAAAGCGGTTATAATCCATGTTTTTAACAGGATCAACCAATGATCTGAATTTTGTAGTTTTATTGCTGCTTCCTTTGTTGTCAATAAAATTGACGCTATACCACACATTAAATGTCCTTTTTCTTATACGGTTGCCATCTACTTCCCTTTTTCGTAATGAAAGATTTAAGCCATAATTATTTGACCGGCTGTTGCCTTCGTTTCTAGATTCATTGGTGCTGATAACACCATAACCGGTTCTTTCTTGTTGCGATGTAGTTTCGCTAAACGATTGATTATTGCTGAGAGATAGAGAGCCGCTAACATCAAAATCAGTTTTCTCCGTGTTTTTTTGAAACCTTGCATTTAGCCGTTGCAAAGTGTTGGTATTAATATTGTTACTGTTGGCAAGTTGTGTCAGTATGCTATCTTTTTGCAAAAAAGATTGTGTAGCTGTACTGCGTTGAATCTCCGTATTGTTCCTGTTTATAAAATAGTCTGCATTAAAGCGTTGGGTATTTCGAAACTGGGGATTAGGTACAAAATCATATTGATACGTAAGCCCTGCAGATATAGGTCGGTTCAATCCGTTTGATCTGAAGTTAGGCTGATAATCTATGCTGGTACCTTCGCCTTTGTAAGAACTGCTTTTTATAAGGCTGTTTGCATTGCCCGCCACTTTATTAATATTGTTAATGGCGCCGACTATGTTTAGTTGTTGCTTTTTATTAAAGCCGCTTATCATGGCATCAGCAGCATAACGGTCGTTGCTGCCATAGCCACCCGATACCTTTCCGAAGTAGCCCATTTTTTTATCGTCTTTCAATTTCAGGTTTACGTTCGTAGTGGAATCAAGCGGGTTATCTGCATTTATCTGTTGGTACACCTGTACTTTTTTAATCGCATCTTTCGGAAGATTTTGCGTAGTAGCAGAAAAATCACCACCCATAAAAGGCTTGCCTTCTACCAGCAATGAATTAATTTTTCTGCCATTAAATGTTATATCGCCATCGCCCCAAATAGTAAAGCCAGGAAGTTTTCGTAACAGGTCTTCTGTAGTAGCATTTTTATCCAACTTAAAAGCACCGGCATTAAACTCCAGTGTATCACCATTGATGCGCATAGGTGCTGCTGCTGTTACCATCACTTCGCTCAACGTGTCATCATCGGCCCTGCGCAGCATATTTATTTTATCAAAATTGTAAAGCGAGTCGGTTTTTGCAATAGTGAACCTTTTAAAAAAGGCTTTGTAACCCACATGCGTAATAATCAGGCGTAGCTTTGTTTCTACAGGTAAGGTATTTACAGTGAACTCACCAAAATTATTAGGAAGACTGTACCCTACCAGGCTGCTGTCACTGTCTTTATAAACTGCAACAGTGGCACTGCTTAATACAAAATTATAGGCCGAATCTTGCACAATACCTTTTGCACGGCCAATATTAATGGAATCTTTTACCTGGGCAATTGTTGGATGTGAACTAAAAAAAATAAAGGCGATCAAAAAGAGCTTTAAGCAGCAATTCAAACTTTTTTCCACTGATAGTTTTGGTTTCCTGGTTAAGCAACTAAGTTATGGTTTTATAGTTTTTGAAACACAGGTTGCGCAAACGATTGACCTTCGAAATAAGAACAGGACATGAGATGTTTGTCAACAAAAGTTACCTTCAACAATTGAAAACTAATTTCACGAAGTCTTCTAAAAGAGATCGTAATCGTTCTTATGCTTTTAATACCCTTCTTTGGTTTTGTGTAAGCAATTACAATCGTTACGAAAAAAATCCCTCCGCCAGGCGAAGGGATCAATAAATTCAGGCGAATAGAAGTGACTTGTATTCAAAGGGACAGACGCCTGGGCTTTTCTACAGGTTGAACTAATCACAGGTCGCGCCTTAGTTTAGATCAACTGCTTTTTAGGACAATTGGATTTACTGTTGGTTTTTCATTGAGTACCTTATAAAAGTCAGGCATTTCTTTTGACCTACAAACAATTTGACACAACATGTTTATGCTGTACCAAATAATTTTAATCCCCACTACTAATTATCACTTATTTTGACAGCTCAATTACACTGTATGCAAAACAGTAATGAAATGGTGACGCCGGGTTCATTTACGATTAGAACCCTTGAAGAGAAGGACAATGCTGCCTTAGCCCGCATCATTCGCACCACGTTGAAAGAATTTGGCGCCAATCATCCCGGCACTGTTTATTACGATGACACTACAGATGCTTTATACCAATTGTTTTCACAAACACCCGGCTCAATCTATTATGTTGCTGAATACAATAACGAACTTGTTGGCGGCGGCGGCATTTTCCCTTCTCCGGGTTTACCAAATGATACCTGCGAGTTGGTAAAAATGTATTTATTGAAAAATGCAAGAGGGATTGGTCTTGGCAAACTACTGATACAAAAAGCACTTGACTTTGCAAAAGAGGCTGGGTATAAAAACGTGTACTTAGAAACCATGCCCGAATTAAAACAGGCATTGAAAGCTTATGAGAAATTTGGATTCGAATACATCAACCAGCCAATAGGAAATACAGGGCATTTTGGATGTGATTTATGGATGTTGAAGAGAATGTAGGTTCATGGTTGTTTGTTCATGGTTCATTGTCGGTCCCAAGCTGCGTGTATCTTAAGAATGTTCCATGAGCTATGAACTATGAACCATACTCTATAAACCAATTACCTCCGCCTCGTACACGGGGCTGAACAAATACAAACGATTTGTTTTTACCTCTACACATTTAAATCGCTTCCGCACCTTCTCCCCTTTTCTGAAAATTTTTCCGTCGTGGGTTTTGAATAATGAATCTTCGGGAATGTCTTCTAAAAACACTAAATTGGTTTGTTTTTCATCGTGGTTTCTTAGTGTTTTTAAAAGCAGTTCATCGGCGCAGCTTGAAGCAGCAGGATTATGTAACGATTGCAGCAAAGCATCTTTTATGTCAACAGGAAAGACATTGTGCTCTATAAACTGCGCCAGCAACTGGCCAAAAATAAATTTCCATTCTTTTCCGTGAGAAGCAACTCTATTGCCGAATTTTTCAAACGTCAGCAAATGCGCCAGTTCGTGCAGCAGCGTAATTAAAAAAGCATACTGATTCAAATTACCGTTAACGCTGATGCGGTGGTTCTTTGCATGCGTCCGGTGGCGGTAGTCGCCTAAAATGCTTTTTCGTTCACGGGCCACTGTTAAATGCACGTGGTAAAATTGCAGGTAAGCCAAAACCGGCTGTAAAGTATTGGGCGGTAAATAATGTTGCAGGGCCGAAATGGGCGCCTCTTTCCTACTCATTTGTTTTTTCCTTCAGCAACTTCATCAAAATAGAAACTTCCATAAATGTATAAACGAGATATAAACCCATGCAGGTAAACAAAGCGGCTTTGTTTAAATTATCTCTATACATCGAGATATAAATAAAGGCTGCAATAATGCATATAAACAATTTGATCATCATGCTGGAATAAACCGACCGCACAAAAGCATGGGGGTTGGGATTTTTCAATCCTTTTTGCGCTAACAAAAATGAGAGCAGCGTAATGATGAACAATAACAAGTTTCCAATGATCATAACGTCCTGGTCAACGCCCCATCTTGCCAGCATATTTTTACCTGAAATAAAAAATGCGTTCAGCACAATAAAAAAAAACACTACTGGCATGAACGACTTAAATTTTCTTTTGACCATTATCTTCTTCTTTCTTTTTTGAAGTTTCTTTTACCAGTTGATAGATCATCACGATCAACACAACAAAAGGCAGTATCCACACCAGCAAAGGCGTGGAAAAATGCAGCCATTTATCTATTTTATTACCAACGAATACAAATAAAGCAAGGGCTACAAACAATTGTGTTCCCCAACCTGCATAGCGCAGGAGGTCAGTATTATTTCTATTTGGCTTTGGCTGTTGGTTCATCCATTGTATCCATTAAAACTACGCTGCCCGCAATAGGGCCGCCCATCTGGCACTGGCCATTAAAAACAGCTGTAGGATCAATTTGCAAAGTAGCGGCGCTAATGTTTCCCTGTACATTGCTTTCACCTCTGAGCTGCAAAATTTCCTGCACGGCAATATTGCCAATAACTTTACCTGTAACATCGGCCTGCTTACCATAAATGTTACCTTCTACTCTTCCGCTTGGGCCGATTACTACTTTGGCGGAGCTATTAACGTTTCCCTGGATAGTGCCATCAATTCGCAGATCATTCTCACTGTTTACATCACCTTGCAAAACGGTGCCTTCGCTAATGAGGGTGGCGCTGTTGCCTAACTTTTCTGAAATGCTGAAAGTTTTGTCTTTGTTGAACATAGGATTGGGTTTTTATGAGATAAAAATAATCAATCGTTTGATATTTCCTCTTTTGGAGCCTGCAATTGTGTTGTATCGAGTTTAAGATCGGCATTACCGCCATTCAAAACTTTTTTTAGCCCGTCAATATACTGGCTTTGATACGTTACCTGCTTTTCCAGTGAATCCGTCATATACTTCATTTGCCGGTATTCGCGGCCAATGCCTGCACTTCCGTAACCGGGAATATAGTACTTGAGTGGCGTAAATAC
>JBQCHB010000078.1:0-3547 GCA_051955075.1 Flavisolibacter sp. | reverse complement strand
CGGATAAACAAATTCAGCGCAATGTGGCCATGCTGGAAATGGAATATTATCTTGAAGTGAACAACCCTGACTCTTTTGTAAGGGTGGCCAACCGTGCCATGAAAGGCATTCTTGAGTACAATGATGCTGATCTAAGCTTTGTGGCCAGGCGGGCCCTGTACATGGCCAAAGGAAACAATGCCATTTTGCAGGAGGCACTGGTACTGGCCAGGAGGGCAGTTGTTTTGAACCCGGAAGAATATAGCAACCAGGGAACGCTGGCCAGCATTTGCCTTGAATTAAAATTGAAAGAAGAAGGGCTGGTCGCGGCTAAAAAAGCCAGGCAGCTTGCCGATGCTTCCACTTCTAAAATTCAAAAGCTGGCACAGGAGCTTTTGGACAAAATTGAACAACTTTAAATCATTTCATTTTTGCAGCACTCAATTTTCAGCTAAACAAATACCATGAAGCAACTATTTTTTTTACTTATTGCACCCTTGCTTGCCTTCACGTCCTTCAAGCCGGTGACCATAAACGGGCATTTAGAAAAATCAGATGACGTCGAAATGATCTTTTTATCATTCAGGTCGGCAGGAGCGCAGGTCAGTGATAGTGCCAGGCTAACGAATGGGAATTTTGCATTTGACATACAGGTGGAAGAGCCGACGCTGGCCTATTTAACCTTGCGGTTCAGGAAGACGGAAGGAAGGCCCCGGTATGAAAAAATACCCCTTTTTATAGAACCCGGGCACATCACGATCGAAGCAAAAGATTCTCTTAAAACAGCCCGCATTAGGGGATCAAAATCGAATACGGAGTTTACAGCCTTCACGGCTTTACAAAAGACGTACACAGAACAAAACAGGGCGCTGTACCAACAGTATATACAATACCGGAAAGACGGAAATAAAGAAGAAATGAAAAGGGCTGAAGAGGCGATGGAAGCCCTGGATCAAAAACTAAAAGAAGAGGTATATTATCCTTACCTGAAGCATCATCCGGCCTCACCGATTGCCGTACATGTGCTGAGGGAATATGCAGGGTATGATATAGACGTTACAAAAGTAGAACCGCTGCTGGCTTCACTTCCTGTCTCCCGTCAGCAATGGCCTTCTTACATTGAATTGAAGAACCAGGTAGAAGTTGCCAAAAAAACCGGCGTGGGTGTTTATGCCATGGACTTTACCCAGCAGGATACTTTGGACAAGGCTGTTTCACTTTCTGATTTCAAAGGCAGGTATGTGTTGCTTGATTTCTGGGCCTCATGGTGCGGTCCGTGCCGGGCAGAAAATCCCAACGTGGTAAAGGCTTTTAATCAATACAAAGACAGGAATTTTACCGTACTCAGTGTATCGCTTGACCGGCCAGGTAAAAAACAGGCATGGTTAGACGCCATTCATAAGGATGGTCTTACATGGACGCATGTAAGTGATCTGAATTACTGGGATAACGCCGTTGCAAAACTGTATGGCATTAGGGCCATTCCACAAAATTTGCTGATCGATCCCCAGGGAAAGATCATTGCCAAAAATGTGACCGGTGAAGCATTGGATCAACAATTAGAAAAGGTTTTGGGAAAATAACGGTGCCTGCAATCTTTAGCAAAGCTTTGATGCTTGTTAACTGATAGGCATGAAAGGTCTTTAAGGAAGCGCAAGCTTCCTTTTTTAGTTGCAAAAACCGCTTGTTGTATTTTTATGGCGAATGCTAGAAGAACTGACTGATAAGGAACTTTGGGCCGGCATAAAAAAGAACGACAAAGAGGCGCTTACCCAATTGTTTCAACGGTATTATTTTTTCCTGGTCCGATCCGGTCTTCGTTATATGCCGGACGCCGAGCTGGCCAAAGATGCCGCTAATGACGTATTTTATCATCTTTGGCGCAACAGGATAACCTTGTCGGACGTGGATAACGTAAAGGCCTACCTCGGCACGGCATTCCGTAACCAGCTATTTATGCTGGCTCGACGGAGCCTTAAAGACCGGGACCGCCTTGAAAGGTGGAGCCATACGGAGGAGGCCTTACAAGTATCCTATGAAGAGATCATTGTAGCACTGCAGGTAAAAGAAGCGCAGCAGGAACGGTTGCGCCGGGCTATGGAGCAACTCACCCCGCGCCAAAAGGAATATCTCCACTTAAAGTATTATGAGGGCCTGGGTTATGATCAAATTGCTGAAAGAACAGGCCAGGCTGTGAAAACAATCTACAATACCATTTATGAGGCTATCAAGCTATTACGACAGGAAGTAAGCCTTTAAAAAATAATTTAAAATTTTTCGGGAAATTATTCAAACATCCAACTCTTATTTATGATGGGCTATCAGCATTATAGTGTAGAAGACCTTTTGACAGACGAATCTTTTCAGCGGTATTGCTCGGGCAGCGATGCCGCAACCGTTCAATTTTGGAACAGGGTACTGCAGGAGCATCCGGAGCTGGAGCCACGGTTTAAAGAAGCCGTGAAGTGGTATGAATTGCTTTCTGCAGACCAGGGAAATTTGCAACAACAGACCGGGCTGTTGTTGCAAAGAATTGAAAACAGTAATAAGTCAAACCTCAAGACCGGGCCAATGTATAAAATATGGCGGGCAGCTGCCGTTGTTCTTTTAGTGCTGGCGGCGGGTGGTTATTTTCTAGTGTACCGGAACCAAAAAAATGCAATTGTAAAAACAGAACCCAAACAGGCGCCATTACAAAATGATATGGCACCGGGTGGAAATAAAGCAATCTTGACTTTGGCTGATGGGAGCAGGGTAGTATTGGATACGGCGACCAATGGCACCCTTGCGCAACAGGGAAGTGCAAGGGTAATAAAAGTCAACGGGCAACTGGCGTATAATAGGGAAGGTGATGTCGCTACATCAGACGTGTCGTACAATACGATCAGTACTCCAAGAGGGGGTCAGTACCAGGTAATACTGGACGATGGCACTAAAGTATGGTTAAATGCAGAAAGCTCCTTACGCTTCCCAACTGTTTTTGCAGGAGGGGAAAGGAAGGTGGAACTGAGTGGAGAAGGCTATTTTGAAGTAGCCCACGATGCAGCAATGCCGTTTGTGGTAAAGAGGGCCGGAACCGAGGTAACGGTGTTGGGTACTCATTTTAATATAATGGCTTATGAAGACGAACCCACGCTAAAGGTAAGCCTGCTGCAAGGAAGTGTCAAGGTGAGCAAGGATGGAAAGACGCAAATGCTAAAGCCAGGGCAACAGGCTCTTATTGACGGCAGGTCTTCTAAGATTTTTTTAGCAGAAGAGGTGGATATGGACCATGTTGTTTCCTGGAAAAACGGGTTGTTTGATTTTGACAATGATCCCTTGCCTGTGGTGATGCGGCAGCTGTCGCGATGGTATAATGCGGAGGTGAATTATGATGGCGTTATCCCCGAGGGTCACTATACAGGCGCCATCCGGCGGCAGGCCAATCTTTCGGAAGTATTAAAGATGCTGGAATTGGCCGGAGGTGTTCAATTTTCTATTCAGGGGAAGGGGATAGTCGTGCGTAAAAAAGACGTATAGTAGCCCGATAGAAATTTTTTGGATTTTCTCATGTGTAACCTGAAAAAAC
>JBQCHB010000077.1:0-19633 GCA_051955075.1 Flavisolibacter sp. | reverse complement strand
TAGAAAATATATTGGTGAAAATCCAGTATTTATCAACTTCACTTTGAACTTTTAACTGGCTGGAATAAATATAAATAAAAAATGAACCGGCTAAATATAAAACCATTCCCAGGATAACCCAAAACGAAGGCTTGTTATAGATGAATAAATTGCTAGTATCCTGCATTTGCTCATAGAAATAGTAGAAAGAAAAGATCAGGATCAAAATGGTTTCGATACCGATAGGTATAGAGTCTATTGCAACTAACTTAACTGTTAGATTATAAACGATAAGAAAAGAAGAAAACAGGATACTGAGAACAATTATGAATTTTCTGAACCCCTTATTCTTTATAATGTTATACAAACAAGCTGCGAAAAGTAGGTATTCAAAAAATGTAAAAGAAGAGTAAAGAAAAACTTTAGATGCTTTATGCGATAAATAAAGCAATCCAATATTAGTTAAGAAATCATAGACATTGTATAAAAGAATAGTCCATAGTATTCTTTTGGTTTTACTTCCTTTCCAACAGATGAAAAAAAATATAATTGGAAGGAGGTCAGAGTAAAACGCCAGATAATTAAAAAGGTTTTCTATAGTTTTGGTTTTGGGCCAAATATAGAAAACCTTTTAAAGAAATACTAATCTTTTAAATTTTACCAACCACCGATAACTTCAACATCGGGTGGGAATGCACGGAATACTTTTTTTGTCATGACAGTAAGTTTTTGTTATTAACTGGTGTAAATTTTGCCCAGATCGTCCCCGTTCTCAATAGGTAATTACCCTGATTGGATTCCGTTTTTCTTTAATAACCCTTATTCCGCAAGCATTTCAAACGGAACGATCGTATGCTTACCAATTAAAAATGCGTAATAGCACTATGTAAACTTAGTATTTTTACTAATTACAAATAGGATGTTTTCGATAAAATATTAATGAAACGAATTGAAGCCAACTTAAGAACTAATAGAACGCTAGGTATTTATACCTGTGGAACTACAATTTACTCGCACCACTAAGTTTCTACAATGGCTTTTGAGAGAATTTCATTTAAAGTATTTGAAAGCAAATTGAGCTCGTAGATTTACGAATTTCTAAACGCAATTTTACTAATCATCTCTTTATATGAATTAATAATAAACTTTTCAGTATACTTGTGATGCAGAAGAAAAAACAGTTAGATTTGTCGCCTCTACTGCTTATAAGTCAATTACTTAAAAACCAATTTCCATGACTGCCCAGCAAATAAAAGTGGCCATAGCCGATGATCACAAAATCTTCAGAGATGGTATTAAAATGGCCCTGAAAGACAGGGATTATCTTAAAATTTTATGGGAGGCTGAAGATGGCAAAGACCTCATGCATAAGCTAAAGCTAAAGCAGCCTGATGTTTTATTGATGGATATACGCATGCCTGAAATAGACGGCGTAAATGCCATTGGCATTCTTAGAAAAGAGTATGAAGAGATTAAGATCATTGTACTGACTATGTACGACGATCAGGAAATGATCACAAAAATGATGGAGATGGGGGCAAATGCCTATCTCACAAAAACTACAGACCCCGATGAAATTTACCAGGCCATTCTTACCTGCATGAATGATGATTTTTATTTTAACGACCTGGTCAATAAAGCCGTATTATTAAAATTGCAGCATAAAAAAACAGTCCGGCAGTTTTATCCAAACCCAGTAAAGTTTTCAGAAAAAGAAATTCGCATTCTCAAATGCATAGCGGAGGATAAAACCACGGAAGAAATTTCTAAAGAAGTCTTTTTAAGTCCCCGCACTATCGAAACCATCCGCCAGCAAATGAAGCAGAAAGTAGGCGCCAAAACAATCGCAGGCCTTGTAATGTACGCTATGCGCAACAAATTATTGGAGTAAAATTTTGCTACATGTCCATTTCCGCGAGCAATATCAATGACACCTTTTTTGAAGGCAGCTACAAAAATATTTGGAAAAGCCTTATCCCTGCCGGTTTAACCGAAGTTGAAGCCGATTTTGTGGTGGAAATAGCGAGTTTAAAAAAAGGCGATAAGCTTTTAGACATTATGTGCGGATACGGCCGCCATGCTATCGAACTGGCAAAAAGAGGATTTGATGTAACGGCAGTCGATAATCTCAATGATTATATAAAGGAGATAGAAAATGCAGCTAGTGAGCAATTGCTGCCGATTAAGCCAATTCTTTCAGGTGCTTTGCAGGTTAATCTTTCCGGTTTGTATAATGCTGCCATTTGCATGGGTAACAGCTTTGCTTTCTTTAATAAAGAAGATGCTGTTTATCTTTTAAATAAGATTTCTTCGCATTTAATGCCGGGTGGTGTATTGGTTATTAACTCCTGGATGATAGCCGAAATAGCCATTAAGCATTTTCGGGAAAGAGATTGGATACACGTAGATGACTATAAATACCTTTTGGATTATAAATTTTTGTTTCAGCCTAACCGTATAGAATCAGAGCAAACCATTTTAGCGAAAGATGGCTCGGTAGAAGTGATAAAAGGCGTGGATTATATTTTTAGTTTAGACGAATTGGAAGAAATGTTTCAGGAAGCGGGGCTTAGCACGCAGGGTTTATATGGCAGTCCAAGAAAAAAGAAATTTACCATCGGCGATAACCGTATTTATATTGTTGCCGAAAAAAAATAGCCAAGAGAAAAGAGAAAGCCTGAAGAAAAAGAAAAGTTGATTGGTTCGGAGAAGTCGCCATGGTTTTCAAGAGAATTGGATTTAAAAACTTACTGGACGGTTTTAGGACATTGAATAGTTATGCGGGCGACCTGTCCTTTCAATCAACTTTCGAATACAAAACTAATTGTTGACCTTGCCTGTACAAGAGCAGTACTGCCCGATTTTTGTTCTTCAGCTTTTACTACAGGCTTCGTAACTTTACGAACATGTTGACAGGTAAGATTTCGATTGTAGAAACAGGTGTCCGAATTTTTTCTAAGTAATCGTACTTTCCACAATGAAAAATAACGTAGTAATACTATTTAAAATTCACGCTGTTTTTACCAAATTGCACTTGATTTAAAACCATAGAAGCCTAATTAAAAATTCCTTATGAAAAATCTCGACGCTATTATTAAAGTTGCCATCGCCGATGACCATGCGCTCTTTCGCACGGGTGTAAAAACTTCCCTTTCAAGCCGCAAAGATATTCAGATGATTGCAGAGGCTGAAAATGGCATGCAACTCATGAACTTGCTAAAACATATAAAGCCTGATGTGATTTTACTGGACATTCACATGCCTATTATGGATGGCTATACCACGTTGCCTGAAATAAAAAAGCTGTACCCTGAAATGAAAGTGATTATGCTTTCCATGAATAACGATCCTTCTATTATTACAAAAATGATGGAGATCGGGGCTAATTCTTACCTCACAAAAGAATCTGATTCTGAGACCATTTACCAGGCTATACGCACTTGTTACGAGCAGGAGTTTTTCTTTAACGATCTTACTAATAAAGCTCTTTTGAACGGCTTGCGCATGAAAAAGCCGCAGGAAGCTCCCGTACAGGAAGTTCATTTAACTGATAAGGAGATCACTATTTTAAAATTGATGTGCGAAGAAAAGAGCACAAAGGAGATTGCTGATATGGTTGATCTCAGTCCTCGTACAGTGGAAGCTATAAGAGATAAATTGAAAACCAAGACCGGCGTGAAATCAATGGCCGGTTTGGTGATGTACGCTGTGAAGGCAGGTATTGTAGAGCAGGCATAGCATAAGTATTTTTTCAACAATATTGGTTTAAGCCATTCGCCTTAGGTGGATGGCTTTTTTTGTTTCATTTTTGAACTATGAATTTTGTATGCTTTAATGGTGATATAGTTGTGGACCAACCACTCTTCTTTGCTCACAACAGAAGCTTTAAATACGGCGATGGAATTTTTGAAACCATTAAAGTTTATAAAGGAAAGATTTTGTTGTCAAATCTGCACTTCGAAAGGCTGTTTAGCAGCCTGCAATTACTGAAAATAAAACATGCTTTCAATGAACTTTATTTAAGCGAAAAAATAATTGAACTATGTAAAAAGAATGATTGTTCAAATTTGGCTAGAGTAAGACTGGCTGTATACAGAGAAGAAGAAGGCACTGCGGGATTTGTAATGGAGGCGCTTCCATTGATCAATGGAGTTAACAGCTGGAATAAAAAAGGCATGGCTATTGACCTGTATCCTTATGCCCGTAAGCCGAAAGATGCGTTTTCAAATTTGAAAACAGCCAACTTTTTACCCTATGTTTTGGCATCACTATATGCAAAAGAAAACAACCTTGATGACAGCATTGTTTTAAACAGCGATAATCACATCTGCGATTCGTCAAAAGCCAATATTTTTTTAATTAAAAATGGCGAGATTTTTACACCGGCTTTGCACCAGGGTTGTGTGAACGGCGTAATGCGAAGGTTTTTAATTGATGAAGTAAAGAAGCTGAATTATAAAGTTCATCAGCAAGAAATTACTGAAGATGATTTGCTGAATGCGGATGAGGTTTTTTTAAGCAATGCTATTATTGGAATGCATTGGGTAGGCTTTTTCAGGAAGAAAAATTATGTCCATAACGTTTCGTCTGTTATCTATGGCCAATTACTTTCTTTAATTTATCAGTAAAAAAGATCAGTATTAGTTATTGCGCCATTCCCCTGTTGCTGATAAACATTATATAACTGGTTAATGGCATTCTTGCCTTCATCTTTTAAGTCAATAGAAAAATCGTTTACATACAATTCAATGTGCTTTCTCATTACATCTTCTTCCATGGCTTGTGCATGATCTTTTACGTACTGCGAAATTTGGGGATAGCTTTGAAAGGAATATTCCAGGCTCTTACGTATAAGGCGGTCAACTTTTTGTTGCAGGTCAATTCCTAAACTTCTTTTGACAGCAATACAACCCAGTGGAATAGGTGCTTTTTGTCTTTCTTCCCATACCTCGCCCAGATCGCAAATTTTATGCAGTCCTTTTTGTTGGTAAGTAAAACGGTTTTCGTGAATGATTACACCCAGATCAACTTTTTCTTCCAATACGGCATCTTCAATTTCTGAAAATAAAAAAGGGATTTTATTTTTTACGGAAGGAAAAGCAAAGCTGAGAAGAAAATTGGCTGTTGTGTTTTCACCGGGAATGGCAATAGAGCAATGCTCTACATCTCTTATATCAACCATTTTTTTGCCTATCAATAATGGCCCCACACCTTTGCCCAATGCAGATCCTGAATTGAGAATGACGTAGTTCTCTTTATTATTGAACAGTGCAGGGAAACTAAGTTTGGTTACATCCAGCTTGTTTTCATTTGTCCACTGGTTTAGTGTTTGTACATCTTCTAAAACAGCTTCAAACTCCAAATCTTCCGTATCAATTTTTTTATTGATTAAAGCGTCAAAAATAAATGTATCGTTGGGGCAGGACGAAAATCCTATGCTCAGTTTCATGATCTCGTCAATTTTAGAATCAGGTTTTGTAATTCAAGGTTCAAATTAACAATAGCTTTTTTCATCAGCCATTTGCTTTTGTCTCTTTCGCCAACAAAGTTCGATAAAGAACGCAATTGCAAAAAAGGAATATTTTCCATCAGCGCAACATAATGTAATGCTGCCCCTTCCATAGATTCAATATCGGCATCAACAATGTTTTTGTAGTAGTTGATTTTTTTTCTGCTGGTAGTAATTTCATTGATACTTACGCTATTTACGACCGGCAGCCCGGATTGCTGTAAAATTTCAAAGTTGTTACATAGCCTGCCATTGGTCCACGGAAAAGCAGTTGCATCGTCCAGTTTTAAGTCAAATAGAGAATTGAATTTCCCGTTTTCTTCCACACCAAGATCACCAATGGTTTCATTTTTTACAGCAACAACCTCTGCAAGAGAAAATTCTTTATTAAAACAACCGGCTATACCAGCCTGTAAAATCAAGCCTGGCTTTTTTGTATAAATTCTTTTGGTTAACGAATACGCGGCGGCAGTCAGGCCAACACCGGTTATAAGAACATCGGTGTCGTTAAGAATTCCTTTCTGAATGAGATCAATGGCAGGCTTTATTTCAAATTCGGTAGCTGAACAAAGGAGAAGGTGCATCCGCAAAAATAATCAGGGATTGAATTAAGATTGTCTGAACTTATTTGAATAGGACAGTTATGGTGAACGTAGATAATGCAGTAATACAGCTTGTAACTATTTTACAGGATAGTTAATCTATATAAATCCGTGCAATCAGTAATTACCTTTGTATATTGTAACAGATGAATCGTATGAATAAAAAAGTGGCTGTTATTCGCCGCGAACATTTTAATGCAGCACACCGCCTGTATAATGAAAAATGGAGTGCAGAACAGAACATGGCTACATTTGGCAAGTGCAGTCTGCCGCATTACCATGGGCATAATTATGAACTGGAAATAAAAGTGGCGGGCGAAGTTGACCCGGTAACGGGCTTTGTAATGGACCTAAAAGTTTTATCAGATCTGGTGAATGAAAAAGTGCTTGAAAAATTCGACCATAAAAACTTAAATCTTGATACGGAAGAATTTCGAAATTTAAATCCCACAGCCGAAAATATTGCTATTGTCATTCACGATCTGTTGCGTCCGCATATCGATTCTTCTTTAGACTTATTTATCCGTTTATTTGAAACGCCACGCAATTTCGTTGAATATCCGGCTTGAGTTTAAAGGTAGCCGAATGCAATAAGCATCGTTAAATCTAAAATCAAACATCTAAAATCTACAATCGAATGGCTTTTCATAAAAAAGAAAGTTTTGACCAGGAAACAACCGAAGGGTTAATGACTCACTATCAAAGCATCATTCATCTTTTAGGAGAAGATCCGCAAAGAGAAGGGCTGTTAAAAACACCTGAACGCATGGCAAAGGCAATGCAGTATATGACGCAGGGATATCAGCAGGATGCTGTAGCTATATTAAATTCGGCAAAGTTTAGCGAAGAAGTAAGTGAAATGGTGCTTGTAAAAGATATTGAGTTGTATTCTATGTGCGAGCATCACCTGGTACCTTTTTTTGGCAAAGCACACATTGCTTACATACCCAATGGTTACATAACCGGCTTAAGCAAATTAGCAAGAGTTGTTGATGTGTATGCGCGGCGTTTGCAGGTGCAGGAAAGACTGACCACCCAAATTTTAAAAGCAATAAAAGAAAGCCTGAATCCTTTGGGTGTGGCTGTAGTAATAGAAGCAAAACATTTGTGCATGATGATGCGTGGCGTCCAAAAACAAAATTCAGTCACTACCACATCTTCGTTTGATGGTGAGTTTTTAAATAACCACGTTACCCGGAATGAATTTTTGAAGTTGATTTCTGCTAAGCTGGGTTAAGATATTGTAGTCTCAGCTTCAAATCAAATTTTTAACGCTTTTGTTACTGTACCTTATTTTTGCGGCTTAATCGCATTTATGAAACATGCATTTGTATTTCCCGGCCAGGGAGCACAATTTCCGGGAATGGGAAAATCGCATTACGAGAACAGTTCTTTTGCCAAAAAAATATTTGAACAGGCTAATGAAATTTTGGGCTTTCGGATTTCGGATGTTATGTTCAATGGAACGGAAGAAGACCTGAAACAAACAAGAATCACTCAGCCAGCTATTTTTTTACATTCCATCATTGCTTTTAAGGGAATTGACCCTTCTACAAATTCAAGTGCAAAACCGGATGCGGTAGCAGGGCATTCATTAGGAGAGTTTTCAGCATTAGTAGCGAACGGCACATTGAGCTTTGAAAGTGGTTTGCAATTGGTAAGCCTTCGTGCACAAGCAATGCAAAAGGCCTGTGAGCTAAATCCTTCTACTATGGCTGCAGTGCTTGGCCTGCCTGATGAAAAAGTAGAAGAAATATGCAAACAAGTGCAACAAGAAACAGGCGAAGTGGTTGTGCCAGCGAATTACAATTGTCCCGGGCAGTTGGTGATTTCAGGAAGCATAAAGGGAATCGAAGTTGCCTGTGAAAGACTAAAAGCAGCCGGCGCTAAACGTGCCCTTGTGTTACCTGTAGGCGGGGCTTTCCATTCTCCATTAATGGAGCCTGCAAAAAAAGAATTGCAACAGGCTATTGAATCTACAACATTCCACACACCTTCCTGTCCTGTGTATCAAAATGTGGTGGCAAAAGGTGTTATTAATAAAGAGGAGATTAAGCAAAATTTGATTGATCAATTAACTGGTGCAGTTAAATGGACGCAGTGTGTGCAGGCAATGATTGCTGATGGGGTAACGAAATTTACAGAAGTTGGCCCTGGTAAAGTTTTGCAGGGGCTAATCTTAAAAATAAATAAAGAAGTTAGTGCTGAATCGCTGAGCTAAGGTTGAAAATGTCATAGCTCTTTCACGCAAAAGTTTGAGTAGACAAAATATTGCCAAACGTTTTTTATACAGCTTCCTTTTGTGTAATTTTTTAAAATGTGATGCCGCAATTCACCCACTCTCCATCAAAACTGGCATTGTATTTTTTATAAAAATTAATGCCTGGTTCATTCCATTCCAGCACTTGCCAGGCAATGCCATGAAATTTCTTTTGCTTGGCTTCTTCTATCAACGCATCGAATAATAACTTACCAATTCCTTTGCCACGCATGTTCTCTGTTACATAAAAATCTTCAAGATACATGCGTTGTCCTTTCCAGGTGCTGAACCTAATGTACCAAAGAGCAAAGCCTTGCACTGCTCCATCTGCTTCAGCCACCAAGGCCCACCAAACAGGGTTTTCCCCAAAACCACTTTCTTCAAAATGTTCAAGGGTAATGGTTACTTCATCGGGTGCTTTTTCATACACGGCCAGTTCACGTACCAGTTCCAACATTCTTTTGCAGTCTTCTTTAACCGCTTTTCTTATTTTAATAATCATAACACGAATTGAAAGCGAATTACATGAAATTTTTGGAACAATTTTCAAATTATATATTAACCCAACGCCTGCTCCAGGTCAGCCAAAATATCCTGCACGTTTTCAATGCCTACGTTCATTCTGATCAACCCATCGCCAATGCCGTACTTTTCTCTTTGTTCTTTAGGTACGCTGTAATGCGTCATGGAAGCAGGATGCGATAGTAATGTATCTACCGTTCCCAAAGAAACAGTGCGGACGCACATTTTTAATTTGTTCATAAAACCAATACCGGCCTGCATGCCGCCTTTCAGTTCAAAGCTCAGCATGCCGCCTGCATGCCGCATTTGCTTCATGGCTACTGCATGATCGGGGTGAGAAGAGAGTCCTGCATAATTAACTTTGGCCACCGCATCATGTTGTTGTAAATAAGTAGCTACCTGCATGGCATTGCTGCAATGTCTTTCCATTCTTATTTCCAAAGTTTTAACACCCTGTGTTAGCAAAAATGCATCAAAGCCATTGGAGTTGCCACCTATCAGGCGATGTACTTTAGTAACTTTTGTTTTCATAAACTCAACATCGTTTCCCAGCAAAATGCCACCGATAGCTGTTCCATGCCCGTTTAAAAATTTGGTTGTGGAGTGTACAATGAAGTCAACTTCATATTTAAAAGGTTGTTGTAAAAATGGTGTAGCAAATGTGTTATCACAGGCTACAATAAGATTATAGCGTTTGGCGATCTTGGTTAATTCTTCTATGTCCACACATTGAATGGTTGGATTGGCCGGCGTTTCGATATATAACAGTTTAATGGCCCTGTCATTCTTAATGATATCTGCTAACTTGTCCAACTGTCGCAAGTCAGCAATTACAGGTTGTACGCCAAAATCAGGCAAAACCTTGTGCATGATTTCGTCGGTGCCTCCATATAACGAAAAATGGGAGAGAACTTTGTCCCCGGCTTTTAGCGTAGAAAAAAGTAATGTTGAAATAGCCGCCATTCCCGAAGCATGCAATATCCCTTTTGCTTGTTTGTTCAAACCAAATGTTTCAAGTGCTGCAATTTTTTCTTCGGCTTCAGTAATGGTGGGATTGCCCCAGCGGGCATAAATATAGCCTTCTTCCTGGCCGCTAAAGCGCCGCATACCTTGTTCAGCTGTGTCGTACACATAGGTGCTGGAAGCATAAATTGGCGTTTGGTGTGCATAGCGGGGATCCTGTTCGTGCCCTGCATGAATGGCTGCAGATCCAAAACCATTAAGTGAGAAATTTTTATCCATGAGATGTTGTTGAATGTTGTTAATTCGTGTTGCCAAAAGTATTTAGAATTTAATTGACGGTTTAAAAGTTCACCATCCTCACAATTTCCTGTTACCATGAAAGAAGTTTTCTACCAACTTTCTGCTTATAATATCTGGGCAAACCAGCTATTGTTAGATACAATCAATCAATTGCCTGGAGAAAAACAAACACAAACGGTAGCGAGCAGTTTTGATAGTTTATTGAAAACCGTTTTGCATGTATGGGATGCGGAATCTATTTGGTGGCAGCGTATGAAGCTGAGTGAAAAAATTGTAAGGCCCAGCGAAAATGTTAATGGAACAATGAAAGAAGCAACTGAAGGTTTGTTGCAACAAAATAAAATGTGGCATGCATGGATAACGGCTGCGCAGGAGCATATGCTGCAACACGTATTTATTTACCAAAACACAAAGAAGGAACAGTTCAAGCAGCCTGTTTATCAAATGCTGTTGCATGTATTTAATCATGGTACTTATCATCGCGGACAGATGGTTACAATGCTGCGGCAATTGGGCGTAGAGAAGATACCCGCAACGGATTTTATTGTGTGGAGCAGAAAAAAGTAACTAAGTAGAAAATTATTCTTCCGGCGGTGGCACTAATTCCGGTGCATCATCGTGTGTGAGTTCTTCCATATTTCTGTCGTTGGCAATTTTGCCGGTTTCTTCCAGCATGCGCATGTCTTTGGCATCACGCAAAAACTCAGAAGCAAAAATGAACTCGTTGAGACGTTGGTTTTTGCTGAAAATAATTTCTTTGTTATTGCCTTCCCATTCCTTTTGTCCCTGGTACATGTAAATAATATGATCGCCAATTTCCATTACACTGTTCATGTCGTGGGTGTTAATGACAGTAGTAATTTTGTATTCTTCCGTAATTTCTTTGATCAACTGGTCTATCAAACCTGATGTTTGCGGATCAAGGCCGGAGTTGGGTTCATCTACAAATAAATATTTTGGATTGAGCACAATGGCCCGTGCAATGCCTACACGCTTCATCATGCCGCCACTGATTTCAGCAGGAAATTTTTTGTTGGCGCCTTCAAGGTTTACACGTGCCAACACTTCGTTTACACGATCGAGTTTTTGTTTGCGTGTGTCTTTTGTAAACATGTCCAGAGGAAAGATGATGTTCTCTTCAACCGTCATGCTGCTGAATAAGGCCGAGCCCTGGAACAACATACCTATTTGCTTGCGAATTTCTTTTTTTTGTTCAACCGTCATTCGGGTAAAGTTCTGGCCATCATAAAGCACATCGCCGCTATCCGGATGAAACAAACCCACCAGGCATTTCATAAAAACCGTTTTGCCGCTGCCGCTGGAGCCGATGATCAAATTGCACTGGCCTGGCTTCATTTGTGCATTTACATCATTCAAAATGGTTTTACCACCGAAGCCTTTCTTTAAATTTTTTACTTCTATCATTTCAACAATATTGCGGCTAAGAAATAGTCTGCAAATAAGACGGCCACGCAGGTTACTACTACAGCCTTAGTGCTGGCTCTTCCAATTTCCAATGCACCGCCTTTTACATTATAACCATAATAGGCCGGTATGCTTGAAATTAAAAAGGCAAAAGTGTAAGCCTTGGCCATGGCAAAGAAAACATTGTAAGGGAGAAATCCATCCAGTAACCCTTTATTGAATTCATCGCTTGAAATAATGCCGGACATGGTGCCTGCTAATTTGCCGCCCCAAATACCCAGCATAGCTGCCAGCACAACCAGCATGGGTATCACTACCAAAGCCGCTATAATTTTGGGCATTACTAAATACGCTTTTGTATTAATGCCCATAATTTCCAGTGCATCTATTTGTTCAGATACCCGCATGTTGCCCAACTCGCCTGCGATCTTGCTGCCAACAACGCCGGCTAAAACAATAGAAACAAGGGTGGGGGCAAATTCAAGAATCACCGTATCACGAACTACTTGCGCAATGGTGTATTTGGGAATGAGTGGATTCGTAAGCTGATAAGCCGTTTGCACGGTGGATACCGCACCCATGAAAACCGAAATGATGACAACGATCCACAAAGAACCCATACCTATTTCGGAGCATTGGTGCATGAATTCTTTCCAGTACATTTTCCAGTTTTCCGGTTTGGAAAACATGCCTTTGATCATCAATAAATATTTCCCGATCTCGCTGAAAAATGACATAGCTTTTATTTTATTCGTCCCTTGTCAGATAATGGTAAATGACGGACGATCGTAATGCCAACTTAAAACTTAAAAACCAAAGCTCAAAGAAGGTTGTTGAATGTTGATGGGGGATGACTGTAAAATAACCTGAATCAAAATATCATCACCTTTTTCAACTCGAATCAATCAACTTTTCTTCAGCCGCTTCCACCATGGCGAACGGCGAATCATTTCTTCCGTTTCGGCCTGGCTTTTCAACTGTGCATCTACTACGGCAATCATAGCCATATTCACAATATTTCGTACCGAGCTTCCTAATTGCAAGATATGCACAGGCTTTTTTAATCCTAATAAAATCGGGCCAATGGCATCGGCAGCGCCAACTTCTTTTAATAAGTTGTAGGCAATATTTCCCGCTGCCAGGTTAGGAAAAATCAAAGTGTTTACATCTTTATCTACCAGTTCACTAAAGGGATAATTTTCTTTTAGGATGCTATTATTAAAAGCGACACTTGCCTGCATTTCTCCATCCACCATCAGGTGCGGCATCTGCTGTTTTATAAGGTCTCTTGCTTTAGCTACCAGCCTTGCTTCCGGTGAATTGCTGCTTCCAAAGTTTGAATAACTCAGCATTGCAATACGGGGAATAATATTGAAATGACGTACTTCTTTTGCTACCATTAATGTGATCTCAGCCAATTCTTCTGCAGTTGGATTAAAGTTGACTGTTGTATCAGCCAAAAAAAGAGGACCTCTTTTTGTCAGCATTAAATACATGCCTGCAATGCGATTGGTGCCTTGTTCTGTTCCAATGCAATGCAAAGCCGGGCGAATCGTATCAGGGTAATTTTTTGAAAGGCCAGAGATCATTGCATCGGCATCACCGGTTTCCACCATCATGCAACCAAAATAGTTGCGGTCCTTCATTACCTTTTTCGACTCGTAATAATTAAAACCTTTGCGTTGCCGCTTTTTGAAAAATAGTTCGGCATACTGGTTTCTTTTTTGTTCCATCGCATCACTACGCGGATCGTAAATAGGCAATCCTTGTATGTCAATTCCATTGGCTTGCGCAATCACACGAATTTTATTTTCATCGCCCAATAAAATTGGATAGCCAATGCCTTCGTCAATAACAATTTGCGCTGCTTTTAAAATTTTTACATTATCTGCTTCGGCAAATACAATGCGTCTTGGATCGCGGCGGGCTTTATTGCCCAGAATACGCATCACCTGGTTATCTAGCCCCAACCTGCGGTTTAAATCACTTACATAAGATTCCCAATCGTGAATTGGCTTTTGGGCCACCCCGCTTTCAATAGCAGCTTTCGCAACTGCAGGCGCCACAGTTGCTAATAAGCGTGGATCAAGCGGTTTGGGAATGATATAATCGGGGCCGAAGGTGATGGTCTTTTCGTTATACGCCAGGTTTACAATATCAGGTACCGGCGATTGTGCTAACTCCGCTAAAGACTTTACGGCAGCCAGCTTCATGGCTTCATTGATTTGCGTAGCCCTTACATCCAGAGCGCCGCGGAAAATATAAGGGAAGCCCAATACATTATTTACCTGGTTCGGGTAATCGCTTCGGCCCGTCGCCATGATCACATCTTTTCTTGCATTGGTTGCTTCCTCCCAACTGATCTCAGGATCAGGATTGGCCATCGCAAAAACAATGGGGTTTTTGGCCATGCTTTTTACCATGTCGGCAGTAACTACGTTGCCCACACTTAAGCCTACAAATACATCAGCATCTTTTAAAGCCTTATCGAGTGTGAGGTCGTCTTTTGCGTTGGCAAATTTTACTTTGAATTCTTCCAGGTCTGTTCTTCCTTTATACAAAGGACCCTTTACGTCAAACACACAAAAGTTTTCAGGCTTTGCACCCAATGATACATACAGTTGAATACAGGCCATAGCAGCAGCACCGGCGCCATTTATGACAAAGCGGACTTTGTCAATTTTCTTTTTTTGTAATTGTAATGCATTCAATAAAGCAGCAGAGCTAATAATAGCCGTGCCATGCTGATCATCGTGCATTACAGGTATGCTCAATTGCTCACGTAACGCTTTTTCAATAATAAAACATTCAGGTGCTTTAATGTCTTCTAAATTAATGCCGCCAAATGTTGGTTCAAGAGCTTTTACAATTTGTACAAACTTTTCCGGATCGGTTTCATTCACTTCAATGTCAAACACATCAATGTCGGCAAATATTTTGAACAACACGCCCTTGCCTTCCATTACAGGTTTGCTGGCTTCAGGACCAATATCGCCTAAACCCAACACTGCAGTGCCATTACTGATAACCGCTACTAAATTGCCTTTTGCGGTGTATTGATAAACGTTTTCTTTATTAGCCGCAATTTCTTTGCACGGCTCCGCAACACCCGGAGAGTAGGCCAAAGAAAGATCTCTTTGTGTTTTGGCTTCTTTTGTAGGAACAACCTCAATTTTTCCAGGCTTTCCTTTTGAATGATATCTTAGTGCGTCCTGTTTTCTTAAGTCTTTTTGCATGCAATCTTTTTAGGACTAAAAGATTAAAAGAGTATGAAGAGATAAAAGACAGTTACTATTTAAAACTTCCTTTTTCTCATTTTCTCTTTAACCTCTTAGCTTTAATTTTTTGTACCGGGCAACATTACTACTATTTAGCTTCTGTTGCGTCGCACTCTTGTGCGTTTTGTAATTCTATTCAATACAGTTACCACATCAAACTTTTCTGTGCAAAAGATATTATAGTTCACTACACAAAGGCTCAATGGTAAATCTGCACCCATTTCGCAAAAATAAATATACAATCATTAACCTTTAAAGGAAGCTGTGGCGCCCAACGTTGCCATAATGCCTATTCCAATTTCTATTGCACTTTCATCAATATTAAATTTTGGTGTGTGTACACCGGATGTGATACTTTTTGCTTTATTAGCAGTACCTAGTCTAAAAAAGCAGCCGGGAATTTGCTGGGAGTAATAGCCAAAATCTTCTGCACCCATGCGCATTTCAGTTTCCTCTACATTTTTGTCGCCCATAAATTCTAATGCAATTTTTTTTATGGCGGTATTTAATGCTTCGTTATTGTAAACAGTAGGATAACCAACATCAATATGCAGGTCAATTTCTGCGTTCATAGAATGTACAAGTTCGGTTGATAATTTACGGATGATGTCATGTGCTTTAAAACGCCACGCTTCATCCATAGCCCTGAAAGTGCCCATCAGCTTTACTTCTGAAGGAATAACATTTGTGGTATATCCGCCCTGGAAAGAAGTAATGGATAAAACCGAAGGTGAAAAGGGTTCTTTATTCCTGCTCACTACCTGCTGTAAAGCCACAATTAAATGCGACGCAATTAAAATAGTATCTGCTGTTAAATGTGGTGCTGCAGCATGGCCGCCTTTGCTTTTTATAGTGATGTAAATTTCATCGGCACTCGCCATTACCTTGCCTGCTCTGAAACTAAGATTTCCAACTTCTAACTGAGGGTTTACGTGCAATGCTACTATGCATTCGGGTTTAGGATTCTCTAAAACGCCTTCTTTAATTAAGAGGCTGGCGCCACCGGGGTTTTTTTCCTCGCCTGGTTGAAAAATTAATTTCACAGTGCCGTCCCATTCATCTTTTGTTTGTGACAAAATTTTTGCTGCTCCCAACAGACACGTTGTATGCACATCGTGTCCGCAGGCATGCATCACACCTGTGCTTGTTGATTTATACGCAACGTCATTTTCTTCAGTAATCGGTAGCGCATCCATGTCTGCACGTAGGGCTACTATTCTTGATTTTGGATTTTTCCCTTCAATAATACCCACAACGCCGGTCGTAGCTTTTACTTCAAATGGAATATTGTATTTACAGAGTTTGCTTTGTACAAATTTTGAAGTTTCAAATTCCTGGTAGCTCAATTCAGGATGCGCATGCAAATAACGCCGGACCTCAATAAACTCAGGCGCATATTGCATGGCTAATTCTTTGATCTTTTGTAGTAGCATAGATCAAAAATAGCGAATAGTCGGTGGTAAGTAACGTGCAGAAATTTAAAGTGAAGACGGTTTGAATAACTGTGGCCGGTAAACAAAAAACCTATTAATTGCTAAACTTAATTCACAAGTCAATTATTGCAGATCCTCGTTGTCCTTTTCAGGCGTTATTTCTATGGTGTCGTTAATAATGAACACGCCTTTAGGAAAAAAAGCATTCATATCCTTCCTGAATTTTTCTGCTTCGTCTCTAGTTTTAAAATTGCCGGCTTTTAATTTAAAATAAGGTGTTTGGTAAATGAGATAAGCTTTAAGGTCGGGGAAGTAGGTATAAATCTTTGCTTTTGCATCTATCGCTTCGTTTCGTTTGTTTGTATTAATGACAAGTAAGCGATAGCCTTTCATGCTGCGGGCTGAAGCTTTTTTAATGGCGGCATTTACAGAAGCTTGTTTTTTTACAAGCGAATCTATTCTTACATCTTTATGCACAAGTACAGCAGTCGTTTCTGCTTCCTGTGCAAATCCGGTTTTTAAAATAAATAATGTAGCCAGTAAAAAAAGTTGTTTCATCCGGTAGAGTTTGCAAGTGATCACCAAAAATAATTCCAAGTTTGTTTTTGTATTGTTAATAGCCATCAGTTGCGCCAGATTGGCCTCTTATTATAGATACGCCGGCGCTGCAACCCAGGCGGCTAGCACCTGCGTCGATCAATTGTTTTGCAAATTCGTATGTTTTAATACCACCACTTGCTTTTATTTGAATGTGTGGCGGCAAATGTTTTCTCATAATCTGTACTGCTTCCAAAGTAACTCCTTTCTCCGCATAGCCTGTTGAAGTTTTTAAAAATTGAACCGGAAAATGTTGATACAGTTCGCAGCACTTAATAATCTCTTCTTCTGACAGGATGCCGCTTTCAATAATAATTTTCAAAACTGCGTTGGCCGATGCAGTAAGATCAGACACTTCTTTTATTTCACTTTCTAAATAAGCCACATCATTGCTTTTAAAAGCTGCCAGGTTTATCACCATATCTATTTCATCAGCGCCATCTTTTAATGCCTGTTCTGTTTCTTCAAGTTTTGCTTTGTAATTACTATATCCGAAAGGGAAGCCAACCACAGTTGCTATTTTTATTTTGCTTTCAACTGCCATCTGCCTGGCATCACTAACGTAGTATGATGGTATGCAAATGGCAGCAAATTCATATTGGACAGCTTCTTCATAAACTTTTTCTATATCCGCCAATGTAGTTGTGGGTTTCAGTATTGTATGATCTATAAATTGTGCGATGTTCATGTAAAAGTCTTTATTTTTAGAACCGCTGGAAAATTTTCACAACAAAGTAATTCAAAATTAAACCACATGAGAAAAGCAAACTGCTTTATGTTGGCTTGCAGCTTATTGCTTGCAATAGTACTACAGGCCCAGACAACTTTTCCGGTGAATGGTGTTGCCGATGAACGAACCGGCTCCTATGCATTTACCAACGCTACTATTGTTAAAGATGCAACTACTACTTTAACCAATGCTACCATGATTATTAAGAACGGGAAGATCGTAGCAGTTGGTACAGATGTGAAAGTGCCGCAAAGCGCTGTAACTATCGATTGCAAAGGAAAATACATTTACCCTTCTTTTATTGATATTTATTCTGATTATGGTATGCCTGCACCGCAGCCACGCCAGGGAGGATTTAACTTTTTTGGTCCTACGCAATTTAATTCTGCTACCAAAGGTGCTTATGGATGGAACCAGGCTATTAAAAGTGAAATAGATGCTTACCGTGTTTTTGCTGCAGACGATGAGAAAGCAAAGGGCTTAAGAGATCTGGGCTTTGGCACTGTGTTGACACACGTTAAAGATGGAATTGCCCGTGGTACCGGTGCCGTAGTAACGCTTGCCGATGACAAAGAAAATTTTACGTTGATAAAAGAGAAAGCTTCCGCTCATTATTCTTTCAGCAAAGGAACATCTACGCAAAGCTATCCTAACTCTATGATGGGCATGATTGCTTTGCTGCGCCAAACTTATTTAGATGCTCAATGGTACAAAAACAAGCCTGTTACAGAAGGTTTGAATTTAAGCTTGCAGGCATGGAACGACAATCAATCTTTGCCGCAAATTTTTGAAGCCAATGATAAATGGAACGATTTGCGTGCCGACAGGATAGGCGATGAATTTGGTGTACAGTACATTATTAAAGGCGGTGGCAACGAATACCAACGCATCAAAGAAATGAAAGCTACCAATGCCACTTTTATTATTTCTTTGAACTTTCCACAGGCAATGGATGTCGAGGACCCAAACGATGCCCGCTTTGTTTCTTTAACTGATATGAAGCATTGGGAAATGGCCCCGACAAATCCTGCTGCTTTGGAAAAAGCCGGAATCCCTTTTTGTTTAACAACGGCCGAGCTGCGTGATGCAAAGCAATTTGCAGCCAACCTGCGGCAGGCATTCCAATATGGTTTATCAGAAGCTACAGCTTTTAATGCATTAACAAAAGTGCCGGCAACGGTGTTAGGCGTTTATGATAAGGTGGGAAGTTTGGACGCCGGTAAACTGGCTAATTTCTTAATTACCTCCGGCCCCGTTTTCGATGACAAAACAGCTATTGTTCAAAACTGGATTGAAGGAAAGAAATATGGTGTAAAGGATGATATTTCTGCCGATATGTTTGGAAAGTACAAGATTGTATTAAATACAGCTACAGGACCGGTTAATTACACATTGGATTTTAAATCGCCTTCATCTGCAAGCTTAATTGGGAAGGACACAATCACTTCTAAATTTTATTACGATGGCCGCCAGGTCCGTATCAATGTTGCACCTGAAAGGAGGCATGAAAATAATCTACGTCTGAGCGGCATGGTTAGTGGCAACACATGGACCGGTTTTGGTGAAGACAGTGCCGGCAACAGCTTTACGTGGACGGCTACTTATGCTGAACCTTTACAACAGAAAGCAGACAGTGCTCGTAAAAGACGCGTTGGCACTATTGGTAAAGTTATTTATCCATGGGAACCATTTGGCTGGGAAGAAGGACAGGCACCAAAGCAGGAAACTATTCTAATCAAAAATGCTACTGTCTGGACCAATGAGAAAGAAGGCGTTTTGCAAAATACCGATGTGCTCATTAAAAACGGGAAAATTGCAGGCGTCGGTAAAAACCTTTCTGCAGACGGTGCAAGAGTGATTGATGGAACGGGCAAGCATGTTACTCCTGGTATTATTGACGAACACTCGCACATTGCGGCGGCCTCAATTAATGAAGGTGGCCAGAGTGTAACATCTGAAGTGCGTATTGCCGACAACCTGAATCCGGATGACATTAATATCTATCGCCAGCTGAGTGGTGGTGTTACTACATCGC
>JBQCHB010000076.1:0-3641 GCA_051955075.1 Flavisolibacter sp. | reverse complement strand
GCTTTTGTTTTGTCATTTATCATCATTCCTATATCTGCACAAAAGCTGGCAGCCCAGCAAAAACATGTAAACTGGAAAAAAATACATGTGCTGGTGTATACAAAAAATGGCAAAGGTTATGTGCATGATAACATTCCCTCTGCAGTAGCCTGCATTCAAAGGTTGGGAAAACAAAATGGGTTTTCAGTAACTGTTTCTGATAATCCTGCAGATTTTAATGATGCTAATTTAAAAAAATTCAATGCTTTAATTTTTACCAGCACCAATAATGAAGTGTTTGAAACTGATGCCCAGAAAGTGGCTTTGATGCGCTATATCCAGTCGGGTGGTGGGTTTGTGGGAATTCATTCTGTGACAGGTACCGAACGGACGTGGCCGTGGTTTATACGGCTTGTGGGCGGAACTTTTGTGCGCCACGCCAAACATCAGCCATTTCAGCAAATAATTATTGATACAACGAATGTATCCACCTCATTTTTGCCACGTCACTGGCAGGTAAATGATGAATGTTACTACATCAAAGATATTAACCCCGATCTCCATGTGCTTACCGTTCACGATTTAAGCACCGTTACTGATAACGAAAAGCCAGTTATGTATGGAAATGTTTTTCCTTCAAGCTGGTGCCACCAGTTTGACGGGGGACGTGAATGGTATACCGCGCTGGGCCATGATGGGGCATTTTACTCCAACCCGGTATTTGAAAAATTTATTTGGGGCGGAATACAATGGGCCGTTGGAAGCGCAAGGCCATTGGACTATTCAAAAGCGCATGCAGTAAGCCCGGACGACCCATTACCATATTAGAAAATTATTAAAATTTTAAAAATGAAAAACCTGAACATGAACTCAAAAGAACCAAAAAGTAAATTCAACAGAAGGAAATTTTTGTCCTCCTCTGTAAAAGGAGCAGCAGGCGCTATTGCTATGGCGCATCTTCCCGGCGCAGCAAATGCCTTTCCCAATATAGTGCCCTCAACTGTATTGGGAAAGGGCGCGCCTTCCAACAAAATCAATATTGGCGTAATTGGTGCCGGGCGCATTGCCCACGAATGGGATATCCCGGGAACAGCCCAATGGGATTTGGCCAACATTATCGCTGTGTGCGACTTAGATACCAACCGCGTAAAGCAGGGAAAAGAATTTGTGGATGGCCTTTACACCAAGAAGAAAGGAACGTCCTACAATGGAACAAAGACGTATGATGATTACGAGGAATTACTCGCAAATAAAGATATTGATGCGGTGCTTATCTGCACACCCGATCACTGGCATGCTTTGGCTGCCATACATGCGGCCAGGGCGGGCAAACATATTTACATGGAAAAACCAGCTTCACTCACGATTGCCGGCGGAAGAATTCTAAGTGATGAAGTATACAGATCCGGTATTACATTTCAAATTGGTTCGCAACAGCGGTCTTTATCACCGTGGCCACAGTTTCACAAGGCCTGCGAACTGGTTAGAAACGGGAGGATAGGAAAAATTGAAACGATTTATGTAGGCCTGCCTACTGATGATCCGAAAACATCGTATCCTGAAAAACCGATGCCTGTTCCTTCCAACCTTAATTATGAAAAATGGTCCGGAAGCACACCCTACTCAATTTATACCGAGCACCGCGTGCATCCGCAGGACGGTAGTTTCTCCAGGCCGGGTTGGCTGCGCTGTGAACAATATGGCGCGGGAATGATAACTGGTTGGGGCGCCCATCATTTCGATATTGCCAATTGGGGAATGGGAACAGAATATACCGGGCCGGTAGAAATTTCCTGCCAGGAAGTAGTTTGGCCGCCGAAAGATGCATTGTGGGATGTGCACGGGCCGTTTAAAACAGAAAGCGTTTTTGCAAATGGCGTAAAAGTGCTTGCCAGCAATAGTTATACGAACGGTGTAAAATTTGTTGGCACGGAAGGATGGATATTTGTAGGACGTGGAAGCTATTCTGTTACAGCAAGCGATCCTACTTCAAAAGAAAAAAATCAAAAATCATTATCCGCAAGCGATCCTAAAATATTGGATTCTGTTATCGGGCCCAATGAAATTCATTTATACAAAAGCAAAGAGCATCATCTGAATTGGCTGGAGTGCATCATTAGCGGTGCACCCACCATAGCACCAATAGAAGTGGGCCACCGTGCATGTTCCGTTTGCCTGCTCAATGCTATTGCGATGAAACTGAGAAGAAAATTATATTGGGATCCGATTAAAGAAAGATTCACTAATGATACGGAAGCCAATGCTATGTTGCATCGCGCAGAGCGATGGCCTTATCAATTGAATTTAGAATATGATTTAAAAACAGTTATTTAATCTTCGGAATTTATAAAATATTGCATGAAAATAATTCGGGATAAAAAATTCTTAATCATTATTTTAATAACTACTGTAATGATAAGCTGCCAATCAGGCGATAATAGAACTTCATCAAATGAGGCTAATGGAGAAGTGAAGCTGATTACCCTTGCTCCGGCTCATTTCCATGCGGCATTGGTGCAGAAAATAATGTACCCGGGTATCGACTCTGTGGTACATGTATATGCTCCCAAGGGTTTAGGCCTAAATGAGCAATTGAATTATATCAAACAATACAATAGCCGCGCAGACGATCCTACGCATTGGGATGAAAAAGTATACGAAGGCGATGATTATTTGCAAAAAATGCTGGATGAGAATAAGGGTGCTAAAAACGCGGTCGTAGTGCTCGCAGGCAATAATCAGCTCAAAACAGAATACATAAAAAAATCGGTCGATAATAGTTTAAATGTACTTGCCGATAAACCAATGGCGATTGACACAAATGGCTTTGAACTGTTGAAGCAGGCTTTTTCTGATGCCAAAAGCAAAGGCGTTCTTTTGTACGATATTATGACTGAACGTTCGGTTGCGGCAACGATTCTTCAAAAAAAACTGGCGAACAATAAGGCGGTTTTTGGCGAATTACAAAAAGGCACTAAAGATGCGCCTGCTGTGATAATGGAGAGTGTGCATCGTTATTTCAAGCAGGTTTCGGGCAAGCCTCTGATTCGCCCTGATTGGTTTTTTGATCCGACACAGCAGGGCGATGCAATCGCAGATGTAGGAACCCATCTTGTGGATTTGGTACAATGGGTGTGCTTTCCTGAAGTGGCGCTTGATTATACAAAAGATATTACGATTAATTCTTCCAAAATATGGCCCACACCACTTTCGCTGGCCCAGTTTTCAAAAATTACCAATGAAGACAAGTTCCCTGATTTTTTACAAAAATATGTGAAAGGGGATTCTTTGATGACGCATGGTAACGGTTCAATTGATTATTCCGTTAAAGGCGTTTTTTCGAGGATAACTGCGCTCTGGACTTATGATGCGCCTGCAGGTGCCGGCGATACCTACTATGCGTTATTAAAAGGCAGCAAAGCCAATCTTGAAATTAAACAAGGCGCTGAAGAAGACTGGAAGGCAACTTTATACGTAAGGCCTGTAAATCCAAACGATACAGGCAACTTGTCAAAAGCTTTGAATGAGGCAATAAAAGATATCAACCAGGAAATGCCCGGTGTAAGCATTTCATGGGTTGCAAATGGGTGGCGTGTAAATATTCCTGCAGAATATGACAAGGGCCATGAATCACACTTTGGCGATGTGATGAAAAGATACCT
>JBQCHB010000075.1:0-10572 GCA_051955075.1 Flavisolibacter sp. | reverse complement strand
GCTTTAATGGTTCCGGTCTGCGGATCTACAGCCCTGTCTATTAAATATATTCTTCCGGGCTCACTATACACTTCGCCACCGAAGGCCAGCGTAAATGTTGAATCATAAGGATCGGCTTTTTGATTTTGCAATTGAACAAAGCGGTAAATATCTTTCTGGTCTACATTAAAATCAACAGCCACCGGGTTGTCTGTAGAAATGGTATTTAACAAGGTTTGTCCTGCTACAACTGCAGTACCCGTTTTTACCTGCGATATGCCGATGGTTCCGGTAAAAGGCGCTTTGATCACAGCAAAACCTACATTAGCCCGCACCGCCGATACGTTTGCCTTAGCGGCAGCCAGTTGTTTTTTAGCTGCTTCCAGTGCGGCATCTGCATAATCTACCTGCTGTTTTGCAATGGCATCATGCTTATCTAATTCATGATAGCGTTCTGCATCTTTTTGTGCTTTCAGCAAATTGGTTTCCATCACTTGCTGGTTAGCAATAGCCTGTTGCAGGTTGGCACCGTACACTTGCTGGTCAATGCTGTAAAGGCGTTGTCCCTTGCTTACTTTACTGCCGTCTTTAAAATATACGCCGGTGATGTAGCCATTTACCTGCGCTGTCAGCTTTACTTCATTTAGCGCCGTTACGGTGGCAGGATATTCATCGTGGTAAACCGCTGTTGTATCTTTTACAGTCATCACCGATACAAATACAGGTGGTGGCGCCGCTTGCTGCGCTGTTTGTTTATTATCGCCGCAGGCCGATAATAATAGCATTAAAAAACCTGCTATGAAAAGGCGATGTATATGCGTTGCATTCATGGTGTATAAACTATTTAATAAAATGAAAGTTTTGATTGGTATATGGTGAATGAAATTTTAATAACTGATAAGACCTAAAGCCCTTTGTGCATCTACCTTACTTGCCAGCACCTGGTACAAGGCATTGAAATAATTGATCTGCGCCGTACGCAGGTCTGTTTCCGAAGTGATCACCTCCAGGTAAGTTTTTACACCGGCCTTGTATTGCATCTGGATAACATCGTACACTTCCTGCGCCAGCGCCACATTGGCTTTTGATGCCAGGTAATTGGCAAGATTTCCTTTGTAGTTACTAAGTGCCGTTGCAAACTGGCTGTTGATTTCATTTTCAAGATTTACAATATCAAGATCCGTGCGGCTAACTTCTAATTCCGCAGCACGGATGTTTGCCTTTCGCTTGCCACCCTGGAAAATGGGAATGCCTGCGGTTAAACCAATAAATGAATTAGGATAATTACTGCTATACAGCTTACCCAGGTTGTTATTGAGATAGTTTAAATTATATACGGCATTGGCCGATATGGTTGGCAGAAACGAATTACGCTGGTACAATACATTGGCCTGCTGCAATCTTTTTTGCGTAGTTAATTGCTGGTACTCGATACGGTTAGAAAAATTAAGAACCTGTAGTGTATCGAAAGCCACTTCTCTTTCCATTTGCAGGCTATCATACGCTACGTTCAATGGTGCGGCTACCGGGTAGCCCATCAGGTTTTTAAGGTATTCGGTCTTTGCTTTCAATGCTGCCTCGTTGGCTTGTTTCAAAGCCGTTGTATTATTCAGGCCTATTTGTGCTCTTTTATAATCTGTTTTGTCTGTAACGCCTGCCTGGTAACGGTAATAGGCATCGTTAAGGCTTTGTTGCAGCCGCACAATATTTTCATCAGCTACTTTAATTTGCTGTTGCGTGGCCAGTATATCGTAAAACGCTTTGCTTACGTTGGCAGTAACATCAATTTTTCTTGCAGCGGTTTCCTGGCGTGTTTGCAGGCGAACATCTCCCTTGGTTTTATTGGCCAGCAATACATCGCGGTTGAAGATGGACTGGTTAAGATATAATTGTCCTGTTGATGTATTGGTAACGCCAACAGGTGTGGCTACGCCATTAAAAAAACTTGTCTGTCGCTGAAAATTATGTTGAAGGTTATACGTGGCGCCAATTTGCGGGTACCAATCGGCAAGCCTGCTGCGAATGTTGTACTCTGTTATTTGTTCATCTAACTGCGCCTGCCCAATTACCGGCTGATGGGAGAGGGCATATTGTATACACTGGTCCAGTGCCATGGCAGGCAGCGTATCGCTTTTGCCCTGGGCATACACTTGTTGTATTACGATCGAAAGAAAAGACAGAACGATAATTTTCTTCATAAAAAGCATGGTTCAGAATGTTGAACAGGAGCAAGCAGGCGTTGTAAATTACCGGTAATAAAAATGCTTTTGCCGGAAATGAAATGCAAAGTAAAGTAAAACTGAATAATTATTCATTTATTTTTGCCAACGTGAGAATAAAGGATGAATCGAAAATAGAATGCATTTACAAAGCCACGCTTGAGCTTGTAAAAGAAAGAGGGCTGGCAGGCATTACCATGGGCGACATTTCGAAAGCCGCCTCTATTGCCACTGGTACATTATACATATATTTTAAAAACAAGGAAGAGCTGATCAAAGCTTTGTTTACAGAGTGCAGGGAGCAGTCGGCGCAGCAATATTTTGCCGGTATCAATGCAAACGATCCTTACGAAAAAAGAATGCAAAAGCTGTTTACCAACATTATTGGTTATAAGATCATGTTTTTCGAAGTGTCGGCATTTTTAGAACAATCCTATCACTCACCATTTGTTTGCACTACCGACCTGAAGAAAAAGCAAAAGGCCCTGAAGCCATTGTTCGACCTGGTGAAAGAAGGCATTGAAAAAAAGAAGATAAAAGATGTAGATGTTCAACTGATCGTTTCCTACACGTTTGGCATTATTAACGAAATGGTGAAGCGGTCTTATTTCTCCAATAAAAGATTAACGCCGGAAATCATTAAGCAGCTTTATACTATGTATTGGGATGGGATAAAACGGTGAAAGGTTTGCACCGCAACTGCAATTACTGTCTTTTTGTTTTTGATCCAATCTGCCATTCCGTCCGATACATTTCACTAAAAACACCGGTTTTATACCTATTTTCTTCGTACCTGCTTCGTACCATGTTCGGACCTTCTTCGGAGTTTGTTCGGATAGATCCGAAGAAAACCCGAAGACGGTCCGAAGGAGACCCGAAGGAAACCCGAAGGAAACCCGAACAATGTCCTTTGCATGCCTGTGAAACACTGACAAGAAGTCGGCAGCGATCCACAGCACAAAAAACAAAGCGAATGTGTGTTTACACACCCATCTTCAAACGGGCTCCTTCAAATATTCTTTAAATTTTTTTTAAAATAGAAACGAAGTCAAACGTTTGCGCACAGCTTCATGGTTTTCTTTTGCGGCATTGGTTTATATTGTCTCGCTGATAGAGGAAATATCGTTTAGTGAATAATAAATAATGAATTCGTTTTGTGCACAAAGCTTTAAAACTTCAAACTGTCCAACACCGGTAGTTTACTATTCATTATTGGTTGCTCATTACTGATTACTCATTGCTCATCATTCATTATTCATTCAAATTATTAATACAGAATTGATGAAAAAAACTTCACTCGCTTTTCTTTTGAACGTTGTTGCAGCAGCAGGTTTTGCACAATCGCTGCCTGTGGAATTACAAACACCGGAAATCGTTTCGGAAAACCGTTTGCCCATGCGGGCCACTGCCTTTGCTTTTGAAAACAGGCCGCTGGCCGAAGCAAGGCAAAAGGAGAAGTCCGATTTCTTCCTGTCATTGAATGGAACGTGGAAATTTAACTGGGTGAAAGACCCTAACCAGCGTCCTGTTGATTTTTATAGAACAGATTTTAATGATGCTTCGTGGGTGAATTTTAAAGTGCCTGCCAACTGGGAGCTGAATGGTTATGGCCTTCCCATTTATGTAAACCAGCCGTATGAATTTGCAGGCCATGCTAAAAGAGGCGCCAGGCTGGATCCACCGTTTGATATTCCTGAAAATTATAACCCTGTTGGTTCTTACCGTAAAAAAATAAATATACCTGCCGGTTGGAAAGACCGCCAGGTGTTCATTCATTTAGGGGCTGTAAAGTCGGCTTTCTTTATTTGGGTGAATGGGAAAAAAGTCGGCTATAGTGAAGACAGCAAACTGGCTGCAGAATTTGATATTACCAAATACGTGCAACCCGGTGAAAATTTAATTGCATTACAGGTGTATCGCTGGAGCGATGGCAGCTACCTTGAGTGCCAGGACATGTGGCGTATTTCGGGTATTGAAAGAGATGTGTATTTATTTGCTACGCCTAAGCTTGACATCAGGGACTTTAAAGTAGCGGCTACGCTAGACAATAATTACACAAACGGCTTGTTAACGATTGATGCGGATGTGAACAGCTACCGCCTGGATCAAAGAACCAATCATAGCAGGCCCGATAGTTTTTTTGTTTCGATGGATTTGGTAGATGCAAAAGGCAATACGGTATGGCGGCAGGAGAGTGGATTGCAAACCGTGTTGGGCAATTACGAACACCGGCTTTCTTATAAAACGGAAATTAAAAACGTAAATCAATGGTCTGCTGAAATTCCCTATCTCTATACCCTATATTTTACTTTAAAAAATAAGAAAGGCGATGTGCTGGAAGTAATACCACAGCGTGTTGGCTTTCGCTCCATAGAAATAAAAGGCAGCGATTTTTTGGTGAATGGTAAAAGGGTTTTCCTAAAAGGTGTTAACCGCCATGAGCATAACCCTACGCAGGGACATACACTAACGCATGAGGACATGCGCAAGGACATGGAAATGATGAAGAAGCTAAATGTAAATGCAGTGCGGCACTCGCATTATCCACCGGATCCTTACTGGATGGACCTTTGCGATGAATACGGATTGTATGTGATAGACGAGGCTAATATTGAGTCGCATGGCCGTGGTTACGATCTTGCTGTAAGTTTTGGTAACGACAAGCAATGGCGCAATGCGCATTTGCAACGTATTCTGCGGATGTATGAAAGAGATAAGAACCATCCTGCCGTAGTTACGTGGTCGCTGGGTAATGAAGCCGGTAATGGTGTGAATTTTTATGAAGGATACACCTGGTTGAAAGAGCATGACGGCCGCCCCGTACAATATGAAAGAGCCGAGTGGGATTTTAACACAGATATGATCGTACCGCAATATCCCGATCCGGATTGGCTGGTTAAATATGCTAAAGGAAAAGAAACAAGGCCGCTTATTATGAGTGTGTATGCACATATTATGGGCTATAGCCTTGGAAACTTTAAAGAGTATTGGGATGCCATTGAAAACAATCCAAAATTGCAGGGTGGTTTTATTTGGGAATGGATCGACCAGTCTATTGACACCGTGAAGAACGGTAAACGCATCAAAGCTTACGGTGGCGATTTTCCATTGGAAGGGCCGGTTGATGAAAACATCAGCGATAATGATTTTTGTATTAAAGGCGTGGTTACAGCTTACCGTGAGCTAACGCCAATGGCTGTGGAAGTAAGAAAGGTGTACCAGTTTATTAAAACGGCTTACGAAGGCAATAACAAGATCAGCATCAACAACAGTTACTTCTTTCGCAATCTTGATAATGTGCAGTTGAATTGGGAAGTGTTGGAAAATGGTAAAGTAGTGGAGAAAGGTGTGCAGCAAAATATCAATGTACTTCCGCGTCAAAGCATTGCTGTTTCGCTGCCGCTAAAAACAAAGCAAAAGCCCGGTAAAGAGTATTTTTTAAATGTGCAGTATGTATTGAAACAGGCAGAACCATTTTTAGAGAAAGGATATGCTATTTCATACGATCAGTTTGCATTGAATGGTGTGGCTGCACCTGCAACAATGGCTATTGCAAAGGGATCGGTTAAAGAAAGCAGGAGCGGAGATAAAATCACTGTCAGCGGGAAGAATTTTTCCATCGTGTTTGATGCGGCTAAAGGAACGATGGAAAGCTATGCTTATAAAAAACAGCAATTGCTTGAGCAAGGTCCTGAGCCGGCATTTTGGCGGGCACCGACAGATAACGACATCGGTGCTGGTTTTAATAGGAATTTGCGTAGCTGGCGCAATGCTTACGACGAAGGAAAAACAGTGAATGCAACGGCAACTGCAAACAGCGATGGCAGCTATACGGTTTCATTTAAAAAAGAATTACTGAACGGAGATGCAGCGCAGGAACAGGAATTTATTATTTATGCAGACGGAACCGTAAAGGTGAATAACAAATTCATTGCCGTAAAAGGAAAACATCCATTGCTACTGCGTGTGGGCAACGACCTGCAATTAAATAAACAATACAGTAATATTGAATGGTACGGCCGCGGGCCAGGCGAAAGTTATTGGGACAGGAAAACAGCTTCGCTTGTAGGCGTGTATAAGCAAACCGTAGATGAACAGTACTTTCCTTATGCAAGGCCACAGGAAAGTGGTAATAAAACAGAAGTGCGTTGGGTACGTTTCACCAACAGTAAAGGCAAAGGTTTGCAGTTTGCTTTCGCCGACAGCCTGTTAAGTTTTTCGGCATTGCCTTACAGCCTTAATGACCTGGACCCTGAGGTAGATAAAAAGCAGTACCATTCGGGAGAGTTGACAAAACGCAATGAAATTTACCTGCACATGGACCTGCAACAAAGCGGTGTACAAGGTATGGATAGCTGGGGATCGTGGCCGTTGGAAAAATACCGTATTCCGTTTGCCAATCACCAGTATAGTTATTGGATAAAACCAATTCAATAAACCAGGCGTTGCAGAGCAAAAGCATTTAATAATAAGCAAAGAGGCTGCGCATTTGCGCAGCCTCTTTTATTTGCTAACGTTAAGCGGTTGTTGCAAAGTAAAACTGTTCTGTAGTATTCCCTTATTACAGTTTCAGGTTGCTACTGCACAGCGATGATAAGTATAGCTGCAGCTTTCGCGGTGTTCGCAACGGTTAATTTCATAAGGCAAAACCTGGACTTATCTTAAAAAGAAAAAGAAAGACCGGAACAGAAAACACTTCTTCTATATCATAGTGTTTGAAATAAAAAAGCCGGCTCACTTAATGAAAGCCGGCATGCATAATAAATCTGTTACATTAAACGCTTTGCAAAGGCGCTTTTGTTTTTATGGCTTTCATAGTTTCTTTCTTTTTGCCTGCAGCAAATCCTTTTATTGCATAAAATAAAATATACACGTAGCAGGGGATCATCAATGCAAAGAAAACTGCCTGGAAATTGTAGTGCTCTTTCAAGCTTGCAAACAGTTTTGGAATAATGGCTCCGCCTGCAATACCCATAATTAATATAGCTGAACCTTTTTCTGTAAACTTGCCAAGACCACTAATAGCCAACGGAAAAATAGCGGGCCACATCAATGCATTGGCCAATCCTAACGCAGCCACAAAGGCTACGGAAATATAACCTTGCGTTAGAAAAGCACAGGTGGTGAAAACAATTCCAAGAATAGCAGAAATGCTCAATGCTTTTTGTTGAGAAATATATTTTGGAATGGTGATCAGTCCAATAATATAACCCACCAGCATAGCGCCTAAAGTGAACGAAGTAAAATATTTTGTTTCATCGGTTGGTATGGCAAAGCCTTTTCCATAAGTACCGATAGCATCGCCGGCCATTACTTCTACACCTACATATACAAATATGCAGATAGCACCCAGCCACAAATGCGGGAACTGGAAAATGCTGTTCTTCGCTTTAACGCCATTTTCGCCTGAAGGCTGTACGTTTACTTCAGACGCTTTTAATTCGGGTAATGCAGATTTAATGATCCACAAAGCCAGCAATACCAGGATAACAGCCATTGTTACATACGGCAGGTACACCTTGGATGCAAAATCATTTAAGATAGATTCTTTGGTAAGCGCATCGGGAGCAGCGTTCACTTTTGCTTCTAATTGATTAATGCCTTTCAGTACTACAAGGCTTAATAAAATAGGGCTGATAATACCGGCTACTTTATTGCAGATGCCCATGATGCTGATACGTTGCGCTGCACTTTCTATTGGTCCTAAAATACTTACATAAGGGTTAGATGCTGTTTGCAACAACGATAACCCCGAACCGATGATAAAAAGACCTGCTAATGAAGCGGGATAATTGCGGTGTGTAGCAAATTGTCCGAAAACAAAAGTGCCGATAGCCATTACCAGCAAGCCTAAAGCCATTCCTTTTTTCATGCCGGTTCTTTCCAATATCCACGACGAAGGAAGTGCAAGGAAGAAGTACGCCATGTAAAAAGCTGTAGTCACTAAAAATGCTTTTGAGTCGGTATCTAATCCAAACGCCAGCTTCACGTAAGTAATCAGCGGGCCATTCAGCCAGGTTACAAATCCAAAAACAAAGAATAAAATTCCAATGATGATAATAGCGGAGCGGTTGCTGTTCGTCTTTTGCATGATAACGGTTAATGATAAAGATTGAAAATAACAAAAGCTTTTGCCTTCACTGCGTTCAAACGGTTGCGCAAGTTCAAAAATTGCACAACCGTTTGCATTAAATAGCAATTAACTATTTGTATAAGTTTGAAACGTGACAGGATGTTATGCAACACAAGCCATGCGTTTCACAATTATTGTTGCACATCTCACGATCCTATAAAAGATATGGTTACAGAAGTTTTAATACCGCATAAACTGGTTTCGTACGAAAAGATACCCACCACCATTTATAATGCTGCTATTGATGCCTGTAAAAAAGTGGCAGGAGAAATGGCCGCTTTGATAAGAGAAAAGCAATTGAAGGGAGAGCAGGCAGTATTAGGATTAGCGACAGGTTCCACTCCTAAAAAAGTATATGCTGAATTGATACGCCTGCACAGGGAAGAGAAACTGAGCTTTAAAAACGTTGTAGCTTTTAACCTCGATGAATATTATCCCCTGCAGCCCGAAGCTTTACAAAGCTATCGCCGCTTCATGGACGAAAATTTATTCAGCCATGTAGATATAGACAAAGAAAATTGTTTCATTCCTTATGGCGATACCCCGCAGGAGCTGGTAAAGCTGCACTGTGATGATTACGAAAAAAAGATAGAGGAATACGGCGGTATCGATTTCCAGTTGCTCGGCATTGGCCGCAACGGGCATATTGGTTTTAACGAACCCGGATCGCATGTAAACTCCATTACCCGCTTAATTACTTTAGATCAAACTACACGCATTGATGCTGTGTATGATTTTGGAAACCTTGCTCATGTTCCCCGCAAGGCCATTACTATGGGTGTTGGTACCATTCTAAAAGCAAAACGCATTGTGCTGCTGGCGTGGGGTGAAAGAAAGGCCGGCATCATCAAACAAGCCATTGAAGGACCGGTTACAGAATTTGTGCCTGCATCATATTTACAAGGCCATAAGAATGTTGAATTTGTAATAGACGAAGCAGCAGCAGCAGAACTGACAAGAAAGAAAACGCCCTGGCTTACGGATGAAGTAGTGTGGAACAGCAACATGATCAAAAAGGCTGTTACCTCTTTGGCGCTTGCTGTACAAAAGCCAATTTTAAAACTTACCAGCAACGACTATAATGAAAATGGTTTGAGTGATTTGCTGGCGTTGTACGGGCAGGCTTACGACATTAATATAGAAGTGTTCAACTGGCTGCAACACACCATTACAGGATGGCCCGGCGGCAAGCCTAATGCCGATGATACCAATCGTCCGGAAAGAGCAAATCCTGCAAAGAAAAAAGTGTTGATCTTCAGCCCGCATCCCGATGATGATATTATTTCGATGGGCGGCACCTTTCAGCGTTTGGTAGACCAGGGGCATGAAGTGCATGTGGCTTATCAAACATCGGGCAACATTGCCGTGGCCGATGATGAAGCTTTTCGCTTCATTGAGTTTGTAAGAGATTATAACCAGCAATTCAATATTGCTAGTCCTGAATCAGATAAGATTTACAACGAAGCGTTAGCATTTTTAAAAGTGAAGAAGAATGGTGAAAAAGACAGCGCTGCACTTCGGTATGTAAAAGGAATTATCAGGAGGGGCGAAGCAAAGAATACCTGCCGCTTTGTTGGCGTGCCTATGGAAAGAGTGCATTTTTTGAATCTTCCATTTTACGAAACCGGCACAATAGAAAAGAAGCCGATCGGCGCAGAAGATGTTGCCATCATAGCTGCGTTAATTGAAACCATACAACCGCACCAGTTGTATGCAGCAGGCGACCTTGCCGATCCGCATGGCACGCATAAAGTTTGTTTGGATGGAATTTTTGCCGCGGTAGAAACACTGAAGCAAAAAGATTTTATGAAAGATTGTTGGATATGGCTGTATAAAGGTGCGTGGGCCGAGTGGGATATTGACCTGATAGAAATGGCTGTGCCTATGAGCCCGGACCAGGTGTTGAAAAAGCGTCATGGTATTTTCAAGCATCAATCGCAAAAAGATGGTGTGGTGTTCCAGGGTAGTGATAGCAGGGAATTTTGTCAAAGAGCCGAAGACCGCAACAAGGCTACCGCTGAACTTTATAACAAGCTAGGCCTGGCCGAATATGAAGCCATGGAAGCTTTTGTACGTTGGCAGTGTTAGTTTTCTTATATAGCAATCGTTTAGAAGTCCGGCTGTTGTTTCTACAATGGCCTTTTTCTTTTTTTAAGAAAACATCTCTCCGTAGTTAAAGGCTAAAAAGCCCGGGCCGCCTATTTTCTTTTAAAAATGTCGCTGGCTTTTACTTCTTTTGCT
>JBQCHB010000074.1:0-3968 GCA_051955075.1 Flavisolibacter sp. | reverse complement strand
AGTTGATGGAAAGGTTTTTTGTGATGACATAAATGTATAGATGAAAATTCTCCACCCGTGTAAGCGTGGAGCGGTTGGTCCAGATCTTTAAAAACACATCGGACACAACTTCTTCGGCCGATTCTTTTGAATGGGTGATAGAGGAGGAGAAGTGAACAAGCCGGGCATGATACAAAGAAAAAAGCTCTTTGTACGCAATGGCATCGTCGTACAAAGCAATACGGCCTAGCAGTTTGTTGAGCAGTGTTTGAGCAATCATGTAAGGCAGTCGTTACCCAAATCTATGGATAAAAGCATTAGCAGCAGTCAATTTTTATTTCAGGTAAATTGTTTCAAAAACCAGTAGCAGAAAGCATAATTCATTTGCAAAACCCGCCAAATACAAAAAGCGAAATAAGCAAATGATGAAAATGAACAAGTAGAAAAAATGATTAGTTTCGGATAATACAGAAATACTACTGTTGGACGTAATTGTATGATACGACCTATAATTTTCTTAGGACTTTCCTTAACATTTTCCTGTAAACAACAACCAAAAACGACTGGAGACAGTGCGTTTATTAATCAGGATACAACAAAAACATCAAATAATATAATCCAACCTATTTTCGATGACATTTTAAAGTTGCCAAAGGGGTTTACGCTTGACAGCACAATTACATTTGACAGCGCAAGGAATGCAGAAATACAAATTATCATTCCCAAATCTCAAGGAGAAACGTTGTTTGATAAACAAGTATCAGCTTATATTAAGCAGCGAGTGAAAAGTTACCGTCTCTCGTTGGACACATTAATTCAAAATGAGCCTTCAATGCTTCAAGCAGTACAGAGTAGTTTCTATATTGCCCCTGTTTCAGTTTTTAAGGATGATAAGATGGTCAGCTATTGTTTTATCATTAGTAGCGACCATGCAGGTGCTGCTCATCCTTTTACCGAGTACTATTCTTTTAATTACAACTTAAAGAGAAATAAACAATTTGCATTTTTAGATTACTTTAATGTGCATTCCAAGCAAGACACGCAAAGCTTTATCAGTATAGTTAACAGAGCCATTGACAGACCAAACATAGGAGTTGAAAAACTTGATGATATAGATTTCAATATTGAGAAAGACAGTATTGATTTCAATTTTGACGATTATGAGGTTGGCAGTTACTCGGATGGAATAATCAAAGCAAAAGTGGCGAAACAAGTATTAAAGCAATTCATGACGAGCAACAACCACTAACAACAATTTGACATTAGCTTATAAAACCCAAAAACAGAACCCATGAGAAAAATAATTTCATTCATGCACATATCGCTTGACGGTTTTGTAGCAGGACCCAACGGAGAAATGAACTGGATCAAAGTTGACCAGGAAATCTTTGATCATGTGGGTAAACGCATAGGCGAAAGCGACACCGCGTTGTATGGGCGGGTAACGTACCAGATGATGGAAAGCTACTGGCCCACTGCAGCAGATAAACCCGGCGCATCCAAACACGATATTGAACACTCAAAGTGGTATATGAATGCCCATAAAGTGGTTTTATCAAAAACCATGGGCGGCGCCGACCTGGCTAATACCACGATCATCAGCGACAACCTTGCCAATGAGCTTCATGAAATAAAACAAGGCCAGGGGAGTGAGATATTACTTTTCGGCAGTCCTACAGCCACACATGCATTGATCCAACAAAACTTAATTGACGGCTACTGGCTGTTTGTCAATCCTGTTATTTTGGGAGAAGGCATTCCGCTGTTTACCGGCATCAAAGAAAAAATAAAATTAAAACTATTGGATGTGCATCCATTCAGTTCCGGCGTAACGGCACTCAATTACGAAGTGGACAAGCCATAACATGGAACCATTAATGGAAGTATTAGCGGAAAGCATACGGACACCCGCCAAACATACTTTCAAGGTGTAATTGCATGAAGAAACCCCTTCGGGAAAGAAAGCTTTCCAGGCCGGGTTGATCACCTGCCTTTTTTATCCCACATCACTACCATTTTATTATTACGTCGTGGTAGGTCGCATCAAAATTGCAATCAATATCGTTTGGATAATGGATGGATAGTACGCCGTTGTTGTACTCATACCAATACCAATACGATGAAAATGGCTGGCCAAGAGTTTGTGCATCCGGTATAGTATCTAATTTGTAAAATGATCCTGAATAACCATAAGGTTCTATGCCCCAGTAATGCCTGATGTAAACCTCAAATTTCACACCCGCGGGTATTTGGGTATCCAGGTTAGGGATGTTCATTATACAAGGAGAAATGGTATTTAAGCTGTCGAACCTGAGGCTGTTGGCAAACTTATCTTCTACTGTTAATGCTATTGTATCCCTTGCACTTGCTCCCTTGTCATCTGTTACCTTCAGCTCAAACTGGTAAACGCCCTGCTCCAATGTTCTTACGATGGTCTCTGCTAAATTTGAATTTCGAAAGTTGAAAGACGCAGGACCGGCAATTTTTGTCCACTGCCATTCCATTATGTTTCCATCGGCATCGCTTGATGCGGTACCATTCAGCAAGACGCTATCCGCAGGAAAAGTGATGCGCTGGTCCGGCCCTGCAACCGCTACCGGTGGTTCGTTGCCGCCCTGGCCTGGTCCTGTAACCACTATGGGTGGTTTGTTGGCGGTGCTGCAACCCTCACAGGAATCTTCTTTGTTGCATGACAGAACGGTAGCTACTGTAATTGTAATTACAACCAGGAAAACGCTGTAAACCCTATTCATTTTATTGCAATTATTGGTGAATGGTTGAACGATTTGCGAAAAGGTCTATCATACACTCAAATACATTATTTCCAGCAAGGTTTTTTCAGTGAAATGGAAGCGGGGTCACAGAGGGCTATGGATGAAAGCTGCTTCGTTGCAGGAGGATTTTTGGGTGGCATTGCCTGCAACAGTAAAGCAATCCGGAATACAAATTAGCAAAAATTATTGAACGTTAGAAATGTTTGTTCGCCGTTGTTAGGCGTTTAATTAGGCTTTGCGCTGCGGCTGCACCAACAACCGGATGAAGATAAGACTGTAAGCCGAAATATTACCACACGCCGCGTCCACAATCCACCACACAAAGGCCATCAGTGAGACATCGGCTGGGAAAGATTTCATAGTGGCGGACACTTGCACTAAAAGGAAGTTGATGCTGCGTAATGTCTGGCCCCGCTTTTGACAATACATTTGTTGGCAGAAGTGCTTCTTCGGTTTGAGTTTTAAATTTATCTTTGTCGTACAATGACTTTTTACGAAAAATACCCGCAATTACAAGAGAAGGCATTTCTTACCCAAATGCTTACTGAAACTGTTTTCACAACGATGTCTTTGGAAGACCAACAAGTTCCTAAAGATAAAGTTGAAGAAATTGTTTTGTCTCTACTTTCTGATGATAAGTTAGAAAGTATTAAGCTCAATGGAAATCAAATTTCTTAATTGTTCAAAGTCTCCTTTGTCTGCTGCTTTCATTGCGTTGATGTAAACTTTACGACTTTCTCCTTCACGATAATAAAGTGCCAAAGGCTGATAGCCGAACTTCATTGCAACTAAATTCATAAATATTCGTCCTGTTCGTCCGTTGCCATTATTGAAAGGATGAATTCGGATAAATTCATAATGAGCATAAAGCAAACAGTCAATGTGTTCTTCTTTTGTTTTAGCTATTGATATTTCTTTCCCGACGGGTTTCCCGCCAACACGCAAGCTGGTTATAAAACGCTTTCAGCGGGAACCCGTAGGTAAAGAAACGGGAAGTATATTTTGTAGCACGGACGTGAGACACAGTCTCACGCCAGCTTTCCTATAATCTGGAGAACACTACGGATAGCTGGGGGCCAAAGGCGTTCACCTGCCTTACAAAAAAACTTACCAGGACAAGAAAGGTTATTATAAAAAGCAGTATCGAAGCAGTGCAAAGGACTGTGGTCATTGTCCTTTGCGTACCAGTTGCATTGGAGGAAGAGCCGATTATAA
>JBQCHB010000073.1:0-3594 GCA_051955075.1 Flavisolibacter sp. | reverse complement strand
GTGGGTTTGGTGTATTTGTTGAAAGACTTAAAAGCTATGCCTTGGGAAAAGAACTGGATCAGTTATCTGTTGTTGCTTTCTCTAGCTGCGTTTGTCATAAAAATTCTTCTTCAGCTTTTTAGCGCTTTTCCTGCAATTGCTTCATTGGCATACCGTCAGCGAAACTTTGTTATTGCTTATTTGCATTTGGTGCTGCTTGGTTTTGTCAGTGCTTTTGTTTTTGCACAGGTATTTGAGTCAATACAAAATGTAAAGGCGGTTAAACGAGGGTTGTACTTCTTTATTTTTTCTTTTATAACTACGGAGTTATTGTTGGTGTTAAATGCTTTTTCTTTAGACATTCCGTATTATACACAACTGCTGGTTTTGTTTACAGTATTCTTCCCTTTGGGTATTTTATGGATGAATGTCGGACTGAGAAAAAGTTCACACGATACTGTCCTGGTTCAATAAGTTGCTTTTATCGGTTATCGAAGAGACGAATTCTTTTCTACGCATCACTTGCCAGGCGCCAGCAATGATCATTATCAATCCCACTAAAACAAATGCACCGCTTGCTGTAAATATTTTGAAGAATGGTTTGCAAGCTTCCATAATTTGAGCAAATGCCTTGCTATTGAGCTTGCCTGCGATCTTTACAAAACCGCTGCCAATTAAGGCCGTCCAGAAAAAGATCAATGCAATATTGGCAATAGCAATGCCCCTGCCAATAAACTTCTTTTTGCGTTCTAATACTGTAGGCTTTTGCTGTTGCAGCATAAAGAATACCGAAGCAAACAATAGCATTGTGTTAATGCCAATGGTGGTGCCCATGGCATGCGCCACTGTAATGTGTGTGCCGTGTGTATAAAAGTTAAGCGCAGGAACAGAAATAGCAATGGCCACGCCAAGGTTTAAAAAAATCCATACATCGGCAAAGGATAGTAAGCGATAGGAGAGTATGTTATAAGTTTTTTGTGCATGGCTCAATGTTTTTCTAAACTTCCAAACAATTTGTCCGAAGATGAGCAACTCCGTCATGCTAATAACATAGGCCACTGTTTTTACCCATGGTGCAGCGGGGACAATATAAGTGTGATGTCCCCAGTTAAAAAGCAAATTGGTAAAGCCTAAAAAGAAGAAAAAAAAAGCTACACGTGAACGGCTTAGTTTTTCGTTGCCTTTCAGTTGGTCCATTACATACATGCTTGTGCCGTATACCAGCATATTCCAGCTTCCCACCATTGAGCCCAGTGCTTTCCATTGCACGGTAGTATCTCTTATTTGATTTGTGTTGAAATAATCAAACAGCCATAAATAACTTTCGGAAAGGGTGACGTAAAAGAAAATAATTCCAATCGTCCAGCTAAAATGATAAACCGGCGCACTGCCGTATCTGGGCCTCAGTGTTCCAAAAAAGTTAATGGCAAATGGAAGCCATGACAGGGCAATGAGTACGCCAAAAAAGGGTGGAAATTCCAAATATTCTCTTCCTCCAAAATAGCCGCAGAAAAAAGCCACAACAATACTCAAAGAAATAAGCAGTTGCAAAGCAAAGTGAACCCATGCACCTTGCGGCCAAAATAACCTGCGTTTTGAGATGCGTGGTAAATAATAATACAATCCGCCTTGTGCCGCTGTAAATATCCACGAGATGGCTAAATAAACATGCAGCGGCCGCACTTTTTGAAACGCTAATTGGTCACGCAAAAATTGTGGTAGTAAATATTGAAATCCACCGAGTAAACCAAAGATTAGCCCGGCTATCAAGTAAGACATGGCAAGGCTAACAAAGCCCATGGCTGCTTTATCGCTTGTGTGGCATTGTTTATAACTATCGGCTGGCTTGCTTAATGGGCGTGGCTGTTGTGTCAACATATTTTAAGTAGGCAATAAGTGCATCAATTTGTTGTGTGCTCAAATGAAAACGGGGCATGCGGCTGCCACCCGCCTGTAACATGGCCCTCATAAAATTTTCACCCCGGTTTTTATCTGAATAAGCTGTTGTCAACTCTGGTCCCAAATAGCCACCGAGTCCGTATATCTGGTGACAAGCCTGGCAATTGTACTGCTGGTATAAACGCTTGCCATCGTTTATTTTTTGTTGTTCAATGCTTGTAATATACAGCCGGCTTTCAGTGCCTTTCGTATAGATCAAAAGACTGTAACCGCAGTATAAGGCAATCAACAAAAGCAGTATAACAACTCGTACCATTGGCGGATGAATAAAACGAAAACTGAGATAGTGTTAGTTTTTTATTTGCCTTACAGGTCTTTTTTGCTGAACGAACGAATGGCTAAAAGCAAGGGCGCAACCATCCATACAACCATAATTCCAAGTGTGTAAAGCAGTCCGGCATTGCTGCCTAAGAAGTCTTTATACACCGCACCTGTATAACCCATCAATGCGCTGATGTCCATATTGAGCATGATAAATATCCTGCCCAGATCAACCGGGTTCAGTGATGATAAAAGCAACGTAATTTTTTCAAGCGGATAATCGCTGAAAGCAAATAAAACCAATAGCACCAGGCCATCGTAGATCAAAGCAAAGTAGAACCAAAGCATCAGTGCTACGCCAATACCACGGGCTTTGTCTTTTGATTTTACAGAAGCAAAAAAGGCAATGGAAGTGAAAATGAGGCTTAGTAAACTTCCAATCAATAACAACGACACACCGGTTGCATTAAAATTATAAATGCAAACAGGAATGCCCACGCCAATTAAAAAAGCAGTTACCAGCGATGAGCTAATGCCGGTGTATTCACTTAGCAAAACTTTTTTGCGGCTGATAGGCTGTGTCAACATTAGTTCTATAAACTCATACGAGTTATACCAATGAATCGTGGAGAAGATCAGGCTGATGAGCGGGACTACAATTAATACGATGTTCAACAGGCTTAACATGGCCTTGGCACTGTTCTCTTCCATTTGGAAAAGGGAAATGGAAACGATAAAAAGAAACGCGGTGTACGCAATCATTACCTTGTTTCGAACAATGTCGTATAAAACGTATTTTGATATTTTGAGCATGGTTGTATTTTTTATTGTGAGTGGTCAAATGGTGAATGGTGAATCGCAATGCCATTTCGCAGCAAACGCACTAACCATAGTTTGTGTTAGCAGGAAGATATTCACCATTGACCATTGACTATTCACGTTCATTAGTTTGCAATTTTTAAATAAGCCACTTCTTTTTTCTGCAGACCATTCTTCATCATGTGCGCAATGATCTTGCTTAGTTTTTCTTCGCCGGTTTGTTCCTGCAGCTCCTGCATTGATTTGTTAAAAAGCAATTTTCCATCCTGCAGATACATCACATCGGTTGTGATCTCTTCCAGATCGGTCAATACGTGGGAAGTGATTAAAATGAGTTTTCCTTTTTGCTTTTCAGCAATAATTTTTTCTTTTAGTATTTCGGACGAAAGGGGATCTAACCCTGCTGTTGGTTCGTCAAGGATCAATACATCCGGATCGAATAAAAATGCAAGTGCAGCACTTACTTTTTGTCGTGTGCCGCCGGATAAGGCCCGCATGGATTTATCAAGAATTGTATCCAGTTTGAATTTGAAATACAACTCTTCATCCATTGCTTTTTTATTGCTGCGCAGGTTT
>JBQCHB010000072.1:0-6251 GCA_051955075.1 Flavisolibacter sp. | reverse complement strand
TTTAATACCCGGGATTATTATTGCCACGGTGGCAACAATTATTGCCTCACAGGCAATGATTAGCGGAAGCTATACCTTGGTGAACGAAGCAATGAACCTAAATTTCTGGCCCCGGATTGCGGTAAGGCAGCCAACAGAATTAAAAGGCCAGATCTACATTCCCAGCGTAAATAATATTCTTTGGGGAGGATGCATATTAATGATTTTATATTTTCAAACTTCCACAAATATGGAGGCTGCTTATGGTCTCGGCATTACCATTACCATGATGATGACCACATTTTTGCTAATGCATTTCCTCTTTTACAAATTAAAATGGAATAAATTTTTAGTAATTACCTTACTGATGCTTTTCGGCACAATAGAGATTTCTTTTTTCATCGCCAACGTAGCAAAAATAGAAGAACGCTGGAAGTTCCTGTTCTTTGAGCTGGGCATTTTTACAACAATGTATGTTTGGTATTATGCAAGAAAACTAACCAACCGGCTTACTACATTTGTGGATCTAGGCAAATATGCAAATCAACTGAAAAAATTAAGTGAAGACACTGAAATTCCCAAGTATTCAACTCAATTAATTTACCTGACGAAGGCCAATCAACGGAATAATATCGAAGAAAAAATTATCAGATCTATTTTTTATAAAAAGCCTAAACGGGCTGATGTATATTGGTTTCTGCATATCAACAGAACGGAAGAACCTTACACGCTTTCGTATAACGTTTCAGAGTTGGTTGACGACAAGTTGATAAAAGTAAACATAAATGTAGGTTTTCGTATTCTACTAAGAACAGATTTGTATTTCAAAAAAATTTTGCAGGAACTTATTTGCAATAAAGAATTGAATTTGCACAGCCGGCCTGATAGTTCCACGATTTACAATAGCGAGCCTGATTATAAATTTGTAGTAATTGAAAAATTTCTTTCCGTAGAAAATGAATTTTCCCTGCGGGAAGGATTGTTGCTAAAAACTTATTTCTTCCTGAAACGTCTAGGGCAAAGCGATGAAACGGCATTTGGATTAGATAAAAGTGATGTAGTGGTTGAACAAATTCCTTTAGTATATCAGCCGGTTGCAAACTTAGAATTAGTACGTGAAAAGAATATACCGGCACTGTTGTAGCATCATTATCAACATTAACTAACCGTGAAATGTTTATAGCGGCTGTGTCTTTTTGAACGCTTTTTGTCCTCCGGGCTTTGGAACTTTAGGATGCCTGATTTGCAAACCGGGAAAGAAAGAATCGATTTAGTTGAACCAACTGGTAGTATAGTAGCATCATACATCTCAAAAATCTTTGGTCATCCTAAATACATTACGCGTACAATCCCCGCCGGCATAAATGCCTTGTTCATCGATTTTTGCAGGTGCCCGTTTTTATTAAAATAATATTCAAGAGAAACACCAGTTGTCATAGAAATCCCCGGTGAGGGAAGCAATCTCTTAGCTATGGAGTTGCTTCTTGCCAAGAGATTGCTTCGGCAACAAGATCATTTATTTCATCAAAAGTTTTTTTACGTGCCTCGCAATGACGCCGCGGTGTTGAGGTTTGCATTGGGTCGGATTGCTGTAATTATTAGGCGTATATGTCAATAGCCTTATGTCAGCCAGGCCTGTTCCATTAGCTTCCCTGCTGAACAAACCTTATCCAACTGTTACCACGATCTTTCCTTTTGCTCTGCCAGAGGCAAGGTGAATGAGGGCTTCCGCAGTTTGCGAAAAAGGATAGACCTTATCTATTACCGGTTTTATTTTCCCTTCTTCTATCAGCGTTTTGATCTGGCCCAGTTCCTCTCCATCGGGGTGCATCCAGATATATTTATAAGTAGCATCCTTGCTTTTGATGAGTTCCCGTAATTCCTGCGGCATTTCATAGTCTTTCATTTGAAACAATTCAGCGCCTTCTTTATCTAACGGCCCCATTATGCTCACCACTTTTCCACCTTTCTTAATCAGTTGGAAAGCGTCTGAAGTATATTCTTTGCCAAGTGTATCAAACACGATATCCACATCCTTTACAATGGACTTATAATCTTCTGTTTTGTAATCTATTACCTTGTCTGCGCCCAGGGCTTTTACCCATTGTACATTGTCTGTACCGGTGGTGGTGTACACATAAGCTCCTTTGGCCTTTGCATACTGAACTGCAAAACTGCCCACTCCTCCCGACCCTGCCTGGATGAAAACTTTGTCATTCTTTTTTATCCCAACAGCCTCTAAAGATTGCAGAGCCGTAAGGCCGGCCAATGGAAAACCCGCCGCCTCTTCAAAAGAAATGTTTTCCGGCTTTTTCGAAGCTGCCCCGCTCTTTACTGCCACGTATTCCGCCAGGGTACCCATTTGTTCCTGGGGAACGCGGGCATATACTTCATCACCTTTTTCAAAAGAAGTGACTTCCTCTCCTTTTTCCACCACGATACCACTTACATCATAGCCAAGAGTAGCTGGCAAATCGATAGAGAGCATGCCTTTAAGTTTTCCGAAAATAATGCCATTGTCTATAGGGTTAATGGCAGCAGCCTTCACTTGAATAAGAACATCACCAGTCCCGGGCTTTGGTTTGGTAACTTCGTTAAAGTTTAAATTATCTTTTATCTCGCCGTATTTTACTAATTGTAATGCTTTCATTTTTTGGGGATTTATTTTTTCGGATAACCAGGCACAAAAATGAAGCTAGATTTTTTGTTAGACTTAATAACAGTATTGTGTTAGAAATTTTACTAAAGGATTTTGCAGGAACCGCCATTGCGGGGAGCTTGGGTAATCTCATTTTAAACGTCATTGCGAGGAGCTTGAATAATCTCATCTATTTGATTAACGACTTTAGCGACGACCTGTCCCGATTATTTCGGGAAGCAATTTCTATACCCGTCCTCGTTGCAAACAAGGACTAGTTGGCGACTAGTTGGCGCTGATAATCTAATGATTCTCTCCTAATTGCTTTTGGATGCTTTCCTTATCCCCTACCATTACCAACACCATTTTATCAACATCATAAATATTTCCTGATACTTCTGAAACTTTTTCCGGTGTGATGCTATACACATTTTTCACATATTCTGTCAGATATTTATCCGGCAGGCCATATTTATCCAAAAAGCTTAACTGGCTGATAATGCCGGAAGGCGAAGAATTTTGTAAAACAAAAATACCTGCCTGGTAATTTTGAATCCCCTGAAGTTCTTTTTGTGATGGAGGTTGCGCCTGAAGTAGCTTTATTTCCTTTATGATTTCCTTCAGGGCATCGGCCGTATGGGCGGCAGTAACATCAGCCTGCTCCATCCATAATGAGCCACTTTTCCTGTTACTTATTGTGCTAAACGGTGAATAGGCATATCCTTTATCTTCACGGATATTACTTATAATACGGGAGCCAAAAGAGCCGCCGAGTAAGGAGTTGGAAACAGTGGACGCCAGGTAGTCTGCATCTTTTGGTGTAAGCGTCGGCAAGCCAAGAATGATCGTTGTCTGAGGTGCGTTTTTCCGATCGATGATTACTGTATCCGCCAGCAGAAAAGCATGCTGGTCGGGATAAGAAATATCATTCCCCGCTTTCCACTTGCTGAAATTGCTCTTAACTGCGGCAGTCACATCGGCCTGGTTGAACTTGCCTGCAACATATAAAGCTGAACGCTTTGCGCTGATATTCCTGTTGTAAAAGTCTTTAACCATTTGCAGCGTATAACTATCGAGCATTTCTTTGGTGGGAAAATAAGACCCATAAGGCTGATCTTTATAAATTACTTTGTAAAATTTTGCAATGCCCTGGTTTTGAGGAACAGATTCCTGAACCGCAAGATTTCTTTTAAGATCATTTTTTACGCGGTCGAATTCACTTGCCGGAAACGCAGGATGCATCACGATGTCTGCCATTACTTTTAGAAGGGCTGGCGCAAATTCGGCGAGTACGGAGCCTGAAATGAAAGTTTCATCCGGACCCACAGAGATATTTATTTCGCCGCCCATGCCTGCAACCTTTTTTGCTATTGTTTTAAAGTCCATAGACGTGGTTCCCTGTCTCATCATTTGACCCGTCAGATCTGCCAGCCAAACCTGGTTTTGCGTCTCTTGTGCGTTACCGGCCTTTATAATCAGCCTGATAGTCACTTTCGGTATCTCACCGAATTCGACCATTGTTGTTCGTAACCCATTTGGCAATTGCGTTGTCGTCTTAGAAGGCAACTTAAAATCCTTTGGAGTGCCTCCCGCCGGCGGGGTTTGTTTCTGTGATGTTGAAGAAGCAGCGATTAGCAAACCGAGCGCTGCAAACAAATAACTTTTAACGTATTTCATTTATTTACAGATTTGGGATCAATAACTAATATGGTTCTGTTGGATGGTTGCAAATATTCCCTTGCCGTCTTCCGGATTAATTCGGGAGTCACTTTCTGAAACGATGACTCTAATGAATTAATCCTGCCAGGATCATTGTCAAACAAGGCAAAGCTAGCGAGGAGATCCACTTTGCCTATGCCAAAATTGCCGCCAATGATATCGTATAAAGAAGAACGCATTTTAATTTTTGCAAGCTGCAACTCATCATTCGAAACTCCATTTTGCAATTCGCCTGCTGCTTTGTCAAACTGTGCGATGACAGAATCGGCAGTTATTGTGGAATCGTAAACCAGGTTTGCCATCCAAAGCATCGGGCCATTATAATTAAACATATTTCCCAGGTAATTAATGCCCCCATTTACTGAACTGGTATAGCCCTTTTCCTGGACGAGTCGCTGATAAAGTTTGCTATCGGTTCCCTGTACCAGCATCTGGTCTATTAAGCCCATCGCATAATATTCCGGCGTATTAATAGCCGGCATTTTGTAGGCAATTGCAATCGCAGGCTTATTTGCCAGTTTATCCTCTTTTACAAACCGCTTTTGTTTTTCCTGTTTAGGCTCGCTAATATCCGGTGTCGGAGGAATGGTAGCAGACGGAATGCCGCCAAAGTATTTTTCAATCCATTTTTTAGCATCAGAAATTTCAAAATCTCCGGAAACTACCAGCACTGCATTGTTCGGTGCATAATAGGTTTTAAAAAAAGTTGTTACATCTTCAAGTTTGGCAGAATCAAGATCCTTCATATCGCCGTAAAAATTATGCGCATTATACCAGTTCTCATTCGCGTATTGTGGCATATCCAGCCAGGGAAAACCACCATAAGGCTGATTGATCACATTTACATTTACTTCATTCTTTACCACTCCCTTCTGGTTGATTAAATTCGCTTCTGTTATATCCAGCCCTTTCATTCTGTCGGCCTCCGCCCACAACGCGGTTTCAAGCTTATGCGACGGCATCGCTTCAAAATAATTGGTAAAGTCAAACCGGGTTGAGCCATTTAAAATGCCGCCATTCGATTGAACCAGCTTTATAAATTCCATCTTGCCCAGGTTTTGCGACCCCTGGAACATCATGTGTTCGAACAGGTGTGCAAAGCCGGTACGGTTTTTTGGTTCAATACGAAAACCAATTTTGTAATAAACGCCTACTACGATTACGGGAGTCGTTTTGTCGGGTGATAAAACCACTTTTAACCCGTTGTTAAGCTTGTAATAAGTAACAGGAATTTCAAGCGCCGGCGAAGGCGATGAACTGTTTGCGGGCTTATTTTTCCAGCTAAGAAAAACTAAAGCCGGCAACGCAAAATATAAAAATTTGAAAACCGGGAGTTTTGGAAACTGCTTCATACATAGATTAAATTAAAAATATAAAACGAGTACCTGAGTTTTTTGGCGAGAAGGATTGAAACGTAAATAAAATGTAATTTACTTTTTATAAAAGAAAAAGAAGAAATATTTTCTTTCCTTAACCAGCGCCTGTCCTACCTTGTTGCAAACGAGGATAGTTAAGCGTTTGGCTGATGTTTGCTTTCTAATCGTCATTGCGAGGATCTTGGATAATGTTCATTTTTTTGATTAATGCCCATAGCGACGAAGCAATCTCTCAGCTATCGAGTTGCTTCTTATCACGAGATTGCTTCGGCACAAGATCATTTATTAAAAATCAAGTTTCCTCACTAGCCTCGCAATGACGCCGCGGTGTTGAGGTTTGCAATGGTAGTAATCGTCATTGCGAGTTACCGCCTTTGTCCAAAGGAAAAAATAGGAATGACGTAATCTGTAGCTTTGAGCTTGCAATAAAAGCAAGGTAAACTACATAACCCGGTAGCTCCATTGGTGTCTTTAGAACCCGCTTGCGAGTTTGGGACTGCTGCTCTTTGAAAAAAATATTATCGGCGTGTAGCTCAAGA
>JBQCHB010000071.1:0-3089 GCA_051955075.1 Flavisolibacter sp. | reverse complement strand
AGAATTGTGGAGAAGTTTAACCTTAAAGAACAAACCAATCCCATCGAAATTTCAAGAGAAGACATTGCGCAATATGTAGGCACAGCAACAGAATCTTTGATCAGGACCCTCAGTGATTTTAAAGCAGAAAAACTGATTGATATTAAAAGCGGAAAGATCATTGTAAATAATGTAGAAAAGCTGAAGAACTTGCTTTATTGACCAGCTCCTTTGCCTTGATTAAGGGTTCTTTGCGACGCTCCGTTCAACTATATTATTTCTTATGATCTTTTCTTGCCTAATAGAATTATAAAGCGTACAAGGGAGTCCGAAGGCTATCGGGACAACAGAAGCTCATAGCAGCAATTTGCTAAGTACATAGAAATGTATTTATCGTGTCGGCCTGACAAAACTCCTTTTTTTATCTAACAAAGGTCATATTCTGCCCCAGCCACGCTTTCTATTTTTGGTAAATGGAAAGTGAAGTAGTTAATTCTATATTGATACGCAAATACAACCAGCCGGTTCCAAGATATACCAGTTATCCCACCGTACCGTTTTGGAGCGAAGAGATGGATGTAGAGCGGTGGAAGGATGTGTTTTCTGCTAAATTTAGCGAGCAGAATCACATTAATGGTATCAGCTTGTACATTCACCTTCCATTTTGCGAAACGCTGTGTACCTATTGCGGCTGCAATAAAAAAATCACCACCAACCATAAAGTGGAAGATGAATACCTGGCTGCCATAGAAAAAGAATGGACGCTATACCGCAAGCTTATGAAGCAAACGCCGGTGATCCGTGAAATCCACCTGGGTGGCGGCACGCCTACTTTTTTTTCGCCGCGCAACTTGCAGCGTCTTTTACATTTTATTTTGAAAGGCAGCATTGTGCATCCACAGCATGAGTTCAGTATTGAAGGACATCCCAACAATACAACCGTAGAGCATTTGAAGATGTTGTATGGTGTTGGCTTTCGCCGCATCAGTTATGGCGTGCAGGATAACGACCCGGAGGTGCAGCGGATTATCAACCGTATTCAGCCATTTGAAAATGTGAAAAACGCTACTGAAAATGCAAGAACTATAGGTTTTAAATCAGTGAATTTTGATTTGATTTACGGGCTGCCTTTACAAACTTTGGAAAGCATTGAGCGAACCATTAATAAAGTGATCGAGCTAAAGCCAGACCGCATTGCATTTTACAGTTATGCACATGTGCCCTGGACCAGCAAGGCGCAACGTTTGTTCGATGAATCACATTTGCCTTCGGCAGAAGAAAAAATCATGTTATATCTGAAAGGAAAAGAATTGCTGATGAAAAATGGTTACGCAGATATTGGCATGGACCATTTTGCTTTGCCTACCGATGACTTGTACAAGGCCTGGAATGAAGGCAAACTGCATCGCAATTTTATGGGCTACACCACGCAAAGCTCGGGTCTGTTGTTAGGCCTTGGTGTTTCATCCATTAGCGATACCGGTAATGCTTTTGCGCAAAATGAAAAAGCATTGCATGATTATTATACAGCTATTAACGCCGGAAAGTTAGCTATAAAAAAAGGTTACTTTTTAACCGAAGAAGACCTGGTGTTCCGTAAATACATACTGGATATTGCCTGTAAAGGCGAAACTATTTTTAGTGCAGAAAATTTGCATACACTGGAACAATATACATTCCCCGCATTAACCGATTTAGCCAAAGACGGGTTAATTGAATGGAATCGCGAAGGCCTGAGACTAACTGCCCAGGGCCATTATTTCATCCGAAACATTTGCAGCGCTTTTGATCTGCATTTGCACCGGAGACATCCCGTTCAGCAAATTTTCAGTAAAGCCATATAAAAGCCCGGCCGCGGAAAAACGGCTTAATTTGATTCCATATAATTTAGAAACTGCAATGCAGCAATGAATGGTGGCACCTAAACAATCCTGCTAATCCTAAAATAAATCCGGGCAATCTGCGGCTAAAAATCAAACTCCCTTCTGTGCATGTTCCACCGTATGCCTGCATAAATTACCGGTGTATTATCCGATACGCTTAATGCACTTTGCTTGCGATACACTCCATTCACCTCTAAAAATAAATTAGGCTTTACTTCATACGATAGCAATAGTGAAGCATAGGCAACTTTGTTTTTCACTCCCGAACCTACATCATATCCATAATCATTAACACGATAGGGAGGAATGTTGGGTAAGAAAATGTTGGATCCATAATTTACATTGCCCGTATCTTTTCCCTGCGTGTAGTAAATGGCTTTTGCCTGTATCATCCATTTGGGCGCCGGTTGATAACGGGCTATGCCAATAAATTCCTGGAAGTTGGCGCCTAATGGATGTGCCAGCGGTTGATTGTAGTGCGTGTAATTAGCTACCGAATCTCTGTGCGAATAGGTAAACGGACGAACACGATTGCTTTCAATTTGCAGATCCAAATTTTTGACATTGAAAGCATCAATATATTTTGCACCCAACTGGTAACCGAATTTATTGCCCCACCAGCCATTGCCTGCTTTTATTTCAGACAATTTGAATTCATCCAGCAGCAGCTGTCCGTAAAACTGGAACTTGTGCACCACATTAGCTTTGAAGTCTAATCCTGCAACGGAATTATCGAAGCTGCCGTTTTGTTGCTCAATTGAACGATAGAAGATCACCGGATTCAGATAGCCGAATTCAAAATGGTCCTTGCGGCCGAAAACCACGCCTTCAAATACACCCACGTTCATCCATTTGGTAATGTCAATATCTAAATGATGGAACGCTGCATATTTTTTAGGGATTAAAATATCAGCCCCAAAGCGTTCTGCATTTTGCAATTCCATAAACAGGTTTTGGTAATTGAATTTCCAGATGCGGGTATTCAGCTTTAAAAACAAAGCGCTGTTTGAAAAATCGCTTAAGAACAAAGAACGGTAGCCATTGCCAATAAAATTTTTATCGTAGCCAAATGCCACATCAATGTATTTCGCAACATTAAAAGTAATGTAGCCTCTTGCATCAAAATAATCGTAACCTGTTTTTTTAAAGCTCTTATAAAATCCTTCTCCGGGTACTGCTTTTCTTTCCTCCACCCATTGCTGCACGTACAGCGGATCTCTTTCCTGG
>JBQCHB010000070.1:0-4425 GCA_051955075.1 Flavisolibacter sp. | reverse complement strand
AAGTAATTGCTGCAGGATATCCAAAACAATATACATCGCTTGCCGGGCAGGTAAAGGGGTTGGAAACTGTGCCTGCACCTTCCGATACGGCAATTGATTTTGAATTTGCAGCCTTGCTGGCCTACTGCAAATTGGGTGAAGCCGTTACATTTCCCGAAGGAAGCATGAAAAATTATGTTGACAGTTTGAAGCATTTGGCTAAAGATCATGGCATGCCATCGGACGTTTTCAAAAGTTCGGTTGATTATGCTGACGCCGTTTCTGCTGCTATCATGGCTTGGAGCAAGAAAGATAATTATGCACAAACAAGAAGCGCAACAAGATATACTGTTATAGACACGCCTGGCCGTTGGGTGCCTACGCCGCCGGCTTATACTTCTGCTATGGAGCCGCATTGGTGCGAGATCAGGCCTGTAGTGTTAGATAGCTGCAACCAGTTTTCGGCGCCGGCGCCTTATACCTTCAATATGAAAGACACCAACAGCGATTATTATAAACAGGTAATGACAAGTAAAATAGCCATTGAAAACTTAACTGAAGAACAGAAGCATATCGCAGATTTTTGGGATGATAATCCTTTTAAACTAAACGTTTCGGGTCACGTCATGTACGGTACAAAAAAGTTTTCTCCGCCGGGCCACTGGGAAAGCGTTGTGGGCATAGCAGCCAAAAAAGCAAACGCCGATTTTGCCACAACAGTTTATGCTTATACAAAAACAAGCATAGCTCTTTTTGATGCTTTCATTCAATGCTGGAACGAAAAATATAAATACAACACCGTACGGCCTGAAACAGTAATTAATAAATATATTGATGGCAACTGGATGCCTTATTTACAAACTCCGCCGTTTCCGGAATATACCTGCGGGCATTCTACCTGTTCTTCTGCAGCGGCCGAGGCATTGACCAGTGTATTCGGCGACAATTTTGCCTACACCGACACAAGTGAATCAGAGTTTGGCATTAAAAGCCGTTCATACAAATCATTTCGCCATGCTGCAGAGGAAAATAACTGGGCACGTTTTTATGGAGGCATTCACTTCCATCATTCCTGCATTATCAGTAATGAAATGGGAAAAAAAGTAGGCGACCTTGTAAACTCCCGCCTGAAAATGAAAAAAGATACTTTAACTGCAAACATTACAAAATGAAAAAAATTCTTTTTATAGCTATTATTGTTTTGTTAGTACAACAAGGCAAAGCACAAGGCTGTGTAGCCATTCGCAGCAATGGCGGTACGTGCACTATGATGGGATCTCATGATGACCACGATGCTAATGGCTGGACTTTAGGTATTAATAACCGTTATTTTAAATCCTACAAGCATTTTGTAGGAACAGATGAACAAAAGCAGCGGGTACAAAATGGAACAGAAGTGATCAACCATGTGTTTTCTACAGAATTGGGAATTACACGCCAGTTTAACAATCGTTGGTCGTTTGGCTTTTTTGCGCCTGTTATCAGCAATGCCCGGTCTTCTATGTACGAGCATTATGGTAATAGCAGCACCAGTCCCGAAGCCCGCCGCAGCACCCATTCGTTCGGCTTAGGCGATGTAAGATTTGCTGCTTATTATTGGCTGGCCAATCCGGCAAAAGCAGCAAAGGCAAATGTGCAAATGGGTTTAGGAATAAAGCTGCCAACAGGCGACTATCGCTACCAGGATTATTTTTACAAGAATGACAGCACTAAAATTTTAGGCCCGGTCGATCAATCCATTCAACTGGGTGATGGCGGCACGGGACTTACGCTGGAACTAAATTCATTCTACAATATTTCCAGGCCGGTAAGTCTTTATTTTAATGGATTTTATCTTTCCAATCCGCGGGAGCAAAACGGTGTTTCTACTTCAAGAGGCGGCGCCGTATCTGCAGCGAGCATTGCTAATGGCAGCGATGTAATGAGTGTGCCCGATCAATATATGTTCCGTGTTGGCGCCAATTACAACGTTAACAATTTTACCTTTTCCGGTGGTATGCGTATGGAGTGTGTGCCTGCAAAAGATTTGATTGGCGGCAGTAATGGTTTCAGAAGGCCAGGCTATGTTATTTCAGCAGAACCCGTTGTGGCTTATAAGGTGAAGAAAACGCAATTGTATCTGTCTGTGCCGTATGCCTTGCAGCGCAATCGTACACAAAGTGTACCTGATCAAATCCGCACTAGCAAAACGGGTGTATATACCAAAGGCGATGCAGCCTTTTCTGATTACACAATCAATTTCGGTGTTGCATTTTCTTTCAAATAAAATAGCTTCTTCATCATCAATTCAACATTGACGCCAAATAATTATGGCCGTATTCGGCTGCACAATGATTTATGATTTCACAATACCGTTGCCTGGTATTGTGAAAATTTACTTCTATTGATAACCCTTAAAAAAACGCCTATGTTTAATTAGCAAGTGAATTACTAAAAATAAAGCCCAGTAGCTTTAGTTTAGAGATTGAGAATGCCGGTTGAGGAGCCGGCATTCCTGTTTTTGGTTGCCTGTTAAAATTGTAAACACCGTATTGAAAGATCTTTATTATTAGTACCTTTTGAATCGCTTACTATTTGTTGTAACATGAAAAGAAATCTTTGTTTTGTAATTGCATTCACATGCATATTATTTGCACAAGCACAAACAGTTCAGACACCCGATATTTTGTGGGGGAAACTTTTTGAAGAGGTTCAGCTCAAGAGGATTTTTAAAGACAATAAAACTTTTGTTGATGCCGTGCCGAAATTTTCACGTGAACAAATTTTAAAAGATTATACACAGCAAAAGCTAAGCGATACATTCAACCTGGCTTCTTTTGTAAATGCGCATTTTATTGTGCCTGTTGCCACATCTGCCAAAGTAACCGAAGGCCTGAGCCTGAAAGATCATTTGGAGCAATTGTGGGATGTATTGCAACGCAAAGCCGATGTAAAGCAGGCCAATAGTTCATTGCTGCCTTTACCCGAATCGTACATTGTTCCAGGTGGAAGATTCAGAGAGGTATATTATTGGGACAGCTATTTTACAATGTTGGGCTTGATGGAAAGCAAAAAATATAAACTGGTTGAAAATATCCTCGACAATTTTAAATATTTGATTGATCAATATGGCCATATTCCCAATGGCAACCGCAGTTATTATTTAAGCCGTTCGCAGCCGCCGTTTTTTGCTTTAATGGTTGATCTGCTGGCCCAACAAAAAGGTGATGCCGTTTACAGGAAATATTATGCTGCTCTGCAGAAAGAATATAATTGGTGGATGCAGGGAGAAAATGATGTAAAAAGCGGTGAGGCTCATCGCCGTATTGTAAAGATGGACGATGGCAGTATTTTAAACAGGTATTTCGATGATAAGAAAGCCCCCCGTGAAGAATCGTATGTTCAGGATATGGCTGTTTTAGACCAGACATACGATTCGTCTGTGTTGACTAATTTACGTGCCGGCGCTGAAAGCGGTTGGGATTTTAGCAGCCGGTGGTTTGCTGATACTTTGCATTTGAACACTATTGAAACGACGGATATTGTGCCCGTCGATTTAAACAGTTTGCTTTATGCCTACGAAAACATTTTAAGCAAGGCAGCCGCCGTGAACAAAGCTGCATCAAAATCGGACTATTATAAGCAAAGAGCACAAAAAAGAAAAGCAGCCATTCAAAAATATTGCTGGAACGACAAGGAAGGATTTTTCTTCGACTACGATTTCAAAGAAAAACATACCACCAATAAATGGTCTGCCGCAGGCGCCATGCCTTTGTTTGCTAAGGTGGCAACGCAGCAGCAGGCGGAGCAGGTTCAAAAAAACATCAGGGAAAAATTATTGAAAGACGGTGGTATTGCTACTACGGTTTATCATACCGGGCAGCAATGGGACGCACCTAACGGCTGGGCGCCTTTGCAATACATTGCTGTAAAAGGACTGATGAATTACAACTACAACGAACTGGCCAAAACCATTGCAGAAAGATGGATGAACATCAACGAAAAAGTTTTTGCTACTACGGGCAAAATGCTGGAGAAGTACAATGTTGAAAATACCAATCTTGAAAGTGGCGGCGGCGAATATCCCACACAAGATGGTTTTGGCTGGACGAACGGTGTGTATTTAAAATTTCATGCTTTGTTCAAAGATCACAAGAACACAGCGAAGCCGATGAAGGCGTTTTGAAATTAGTTTTCTCTTTGTACGATGTGATTTTTAAATTTTAAAAAATACTCTTGAAATAACTTCTCTCTTATGTTTTCATTGAAAAACCATTTTTTTTGTAAATCGTCGATTCGCTGACATTGTTTTTGATCATATTCTTTTGCCTCATTGTCAAAGACTGGTGGATTTTCGTGTTTTGAAAACCACGGTTCATATTCCTTGTAGATATTTACAATTTCATTAAATATTTGCTCGCTAATTAAATCGCCAACTTCTCTTAATGATATTAAGTATCCGGTGTT
>JBQCHB010000069.1:0-4544 GCA_051955075.1 Flavisolibacter sp. | reverse complement strand
CGCAATACGTTCACCAAATGTTCTTTCAAAATTTGTGCTGCTTCCGCATAGTCCCAATGTGCCCCGCCGGCAGGCTCTGGAATAATGCCATCAACAAGGCCGAAACCTTTCATATTTTCGGCGGTTAGTTTTAATTGTTCTGCTGCTACTTCTTTCTTATCCCAGCTTCTCCATAAAATAGAACTGCAGCTTTCAGGAGAGATGACCGTATACCATGTATTTTCCATCATGTAAACTCTATCACCAACGCCAATGCCAAGTGCGCCGCCCGATGCACCTTCGCCAATAATCACACAAATTACCGGCACTTTCAAGCGTATCATTTCATAAATATTGCGGGCAATGGCTTCACCTTGTCCCCGCTCTTCGGCTTCAAGGCCGGGATAGGCGCCAGGTGTGTCAATTAACGTGATGATGGGCTTATTAAATTTTTCTGCCAGCCGCATCAGGCGCAGCGCCTTGCGGTAGCCTTCGGGATTAGCCATACCAAAATTGCGAATCTGCCTTGTCTTGGTATTGATTCCTTTTTGCTGGCCGATCATCATAACAGTTTCGCCATTCAGTTGCGCAAATCCGCCTACCATAGCCTTGTCATCTTTTACATTCCTGTCGCCAAACAATTCCACAAAATTTGTGGTCATGTTTTGAATGTATTTCATGGTGTAGGGCCTGTCCGGATGTCGGCTTAATTGTACCTTTTGCCAGGCAGTAAGATTTTGTGTGACTTCCTTTCTCTTTTCCAGGATGTTACCTTCCAGTTCTGCGATTGTTTTGGAATGGTCTATTTTTTTTTGCTCTGACACGTGTTTTAGCCGCTCAATTTCATCAATTAAATCTTTGACCGGCTTTTCAAAATCGAGGAATTGTCTGTTTGCGTTTGAGGGCATAGGCTCATAAGATTGGCGCTAAAATTAAGCAGGAATGAGGAATTTGAACCGGAAATTAAAATTGGCAATTACAAGCCCGGCCGTCATTCTTATATTTCATCGCTACTGCCTTACAGTTTTTGTACGCTTTTGCGATATTATTCTGCAGCGTTTCCATTAAGTGTTTGTATAGCTTTTTCAACATCCATTGTGCCTTCAAAAACAGAGATCAAATCACCCTTTTTGTCATACATGGCAAGAAAAGGAAGGTTGTGCATGGCATAGAAAGAAGGGGTTAAATAATAAATATCTTTTCCTACAACGAGGTTCGGCAGCTCTTTCAATTTATAATCGTCCACAAACTCGTTCATCTGCCACAGCGGATGAAAGGTGATCATAATAACCTGGATGTTTTTAAGTTCATCTTTATGCGTTAACAATTGTTCAGCCTCATGCTGGCAATGACTGCACTCAGGACTAAAGATCATTATCAAAACAGGTTTGCCTGCAGGAATATTTTCTTTGGTGTATTTGGTAGTGCTATCGCCTAATAAAATTTGAATAGGAGGAAGGGTTGGATATTTTTTGTACGGAGGTGTAGTTGTATCTATTTGTGCAAACAATGAAACAGACAAACAAAGAACTACCAGTGAAAGAAAATATTTTTTCATGGAAAAGTTTTTTTCAAAAATAAATGTATGGTGGTAAGTGTAGTTGTAATGTTTTGTTGAAAAACTTTTGCGTCACAGCGTAGAAAAACCTTCCAATCAGGATGTCAGTCCGTCTTCCTTCTTCAAATAAGTAATACCTAATGCAATTTTATTACAAGGCTGCCGAAGGCAGCAGCATGGAAAAAGGTAGTGCCAATTGAAGCCGGAGAAGCCAGTTCGTTTTTTCAGCGCCTAATTTCCTTACTTTTGCCGCCTAAAATATTTTTAATAAGTCAATAGCTTGCAGCTTGCAGCTATTTGCTCAAAGCTTTTTTATGGCATCTACAGCAGATATCAGCCGCGGTTTGATCCTTAAACTCGATGGCAGCCTTTACAAGGTGGTGGAATTTGGAGAAAATAAAACAGCCCGTGCCGCCGCAAAAGTGTGGGCTAAGTTAGCCGGGGTTGATAACAACCGCAGTATCGAAAAAACATGGAACAGCGGTGACACGATTTATCCTGTTCGTGTAGAAAGAAAGGAGTACCAGTATTTATATAAAGATGACACAGGCTACAACTTCATGGATAATGAAACGTTTGAACAGGTAGCCGTGGCAGAAAACCTGATTGATGCGCCACAATTTTTAAGGGATGGCGATGCTGTTTCTGTTCTGTTTAATACTGAAACTGAAACACCTATGAGTGTGGAACTTCCGGAGAAAGTGGTTGTAAGAGTAACGTATAGCGAGCCAGGTTTGAGAGGTGACACAGCTACAAGAACCCTAAAGCCTGCCACTGTAGAAACAGGAGCCACTGTAATGGTGCCATTATTTGTGAATGAAGGTGAATTGATAAGAGTAAATACAAAGACAGGCGAGTACGTAGAGAGAGTGAAAGAATAATGGAAAATGTAAGTAGATATAAATCATAAAATACTTTGGCGTCTTTACGGACGCCTTTTTTAAAGGCGACTCTGAATAAGGGGCTTGAGCGATGAACTGTTATAATTCCCTATCTTAGTCCACCTGTATTAACCAAAATCATAATAAATTGAAACAAATGGATTTCAAGCAAATTCAGGAGTTGATCAAAATGGTCAACGATTCAAATATTGGAGAAGTCAGCATTGAACAGAAAGAATTTAAAATAACTATCCGGCAAAAAGAAGAGCAAATTACACAGGTAGTGGCTACATCGGCGCCAATGAACTACCAACTGCCACAGCAAAGCCAGCCACAAGCATTACCGGCCATGCCTTCAGTAGCACCAACAGAAAAACAGCAAACTTCGCCTGCACAGGCTGCTAATACGGTTACTATAAAAAGCCCGATGATTGGTACATTCTATCGCAGGCCATCGCCAGACAAACCAATTCTTGCAGAAGTGGGTGACGAAGTGGCTCCCGGCAAAGTGGTATGCATTATCGAGGCCATGAAACTGTTCAATGAAATTGAAAGCGAAGTAAAGGGAAAGATCGTTAAGGTTTTGGTTGAAGACGCTTCTCCTGTCGAATACGACCAGCCACTTTTTTTAGTAGAGCCTAGCTAATTTGAAGATATAGCAATTTGAAAATTTGAAAGATAATGTTTCAAGTTGCTTATTTAATTTTCAAATTTTCAAATTTTCAAATTAATAGTTGTGTTTAAAAAAATACTAATTGCCAACCGCGGAGAAATTGCCTTGCGTGTGATACGCACATGCCGTGAAATGGGTATTAAAACGGTTGCTGTTTATTCTACTGCAGACAGAGACAGCCTGCATGTTAAGTTTGCTGACGAAGCAGTATGTATAGGCAAACCACAAAGCAGCGATTCCTATTTAAATATTCCCCACATTATGGCCGCGGTAGAAATTACCAATGCCGATGCCGTGCATCCGGGTTATGGATTTCTGGCTGAGAATGCAAAATTTTCTCAAATATGTGCCGATCACGGCATTAAGTTCATTGGTCCAACTGCAGACATGATCAACAAAATGGGTGACAAGATCAGTGCAAAAGAAACCATGATCAAAGCAGGCGTCCCCGTTATCCCCGGTAGTGAGGGACTATTGAATAGTTTGGACGAAGCCAAGTCCATTGCCAAAAAAATGGGCTACCCTATTATTTTAAAAGCTACAGCAGGCGGTGGTGGAAAAGGAATGCGTATTGTGTGGCAGGAAAGTGAAATGGAAAAAGCCTACAACACGGCTAAAGCCGAAGCAGGAGCTGCATTTAAGAACGATGGCATTTACATGGAGAAGTTTGTTGAAGAACCACGCCATATTGAAATACAGGTAGCTGGCGACCAGTTTGGTACTGTTTGCCATTTAGGCGAAAGAGATTGCTCGATTCAACGCCGCCATCAAAAGCTGGTAGAAGAATCACCTTCACCATTTATGACGCCGGAACTAAGGGCTAAAATGGGCGAAGCGGCTAAAAAGGCCGCGTCGGCTATTAATTACGAAAGTGTTGGCACTATTGAATTTTTAGTTGATAAGCATCGTAATTTCTACTTCATGGAAATGAATACCCGCATCCAGGTAGAGCATTGCGTAACAGAAGAAGTGATCAATTTCGATCTCATTAAAGAGCAGATAAAAATTGCGATGGGGGAGAAAATCTCGGGTAAAGATTATGAGCCGCAACTTCATGCAATTGAATGTCGTATTAACGCGGAAGATCCATACAACGATTTTCGCCCATCACCGGGCAAAATAACCGTGCTGCATCAGCCGGGCGGCCATGGTGTACGTGTGGACAGCCATGTGTATGCAGGCTATGTTATTCCGCCTTACTATGATTCAATGATCGGTAAATTAATTACTGTGGCACGAACAAGAGAGGAAGCCATTGATACTATGTACCGGGCTTTGAGTGAGTATGTGATTGAAGGCATCAAAACAACCATTCCTTTTCATTTGCAACTGATGCAGGACGAAAGATTCCGGGCGGGTGATTTTAATACAAAGTTTTTAGACAGGTTCTAATTGCAATAAGTATATTAAACCGCTCGGCCGGGAGGTTTGTGTATTCTGTTTGTCGGTCGTG
>JBQCHB010000068.1:0-4250 GCA_051955075.1 Flavisolibacter sp. | reverse complement strand
GCAAACCTTTCTCATAAACATAAAAAATGCAGATTGGTTATATAAACTAATGTCTTTTCTAAAATGGTCGGCTTTTTTTACAGCAGCGGCGGAGTTTATTATTTTTTATTATCAGCCCGGTTATAGAGTAGAGTTTGTCCTTTTTGAATGGGCTAATAAAACTGGTTTGCTTTCTCTTGTTGTCATTATTATTGCTTGTTGTTATAGCTTTTACAAAGGCTTTAAGCCGGCACTATTCATTTTAACAGGACAATTTCTTTTTATTATTGGAATAGCGGCAAGAGGGCTTTTTATAGGTGCGGAAGCCTACATGTTTCCCCCTTCTCTTTTTGAAATTGGCCTGGTAGCCGAAGTTGTAATCATTTCCTATGGGTTAATGTACCGTTATAATCAATATAAACTAGAAAAGGAATTGCTGAAAGAAAAACTGGAATGGCAGCAAATACAAACGGCCCGGCAAATGGTACAGGTGCAGGAAGCAGAGCAAAAAAGGATAGCGCAAGACCTGCACGATGAGTTAGGGGGCAACCTTGCGGCACTGAAAATGACGCTTAACAGTTTTAATCTTTCAGATGAAAGGGTAGGAGTGCTGACTGAGTTAATCGATACGGCTTCGGCAAACGCAAGAAACATTGCACACAATTTGATGCCACCTGAATTTGAAACGACATCATTAGACAGTTTATTAGCCAGTCACTGCCAGCGGTTAAGCATCGAAAATGACCTGCAGTTTCATTTTCATGCAACTGGCCAAAAAAAATATTTCCCGAGGCAGGATGAGTTGATGATTTACCGTATCGCCATGGAACTTGCTTCTAACATTTTGAAGCATTCAAAAGCTACTGAAGCCACTTTGCAATTGATTTATCATGAAAATTATTTAGAGATCATGACGGAAGATAACGGTAAAGGCTTCTCCACTACGCAATCTGAAGGTATTGGATTGGCTAATATACGGTCAAGAGTGAACTTTTTAAATGGAACAATCAATATAGATTCGGGAATGCATGGCACAACAACCATTATACAGATTCCATATAAACAAGTAATATGAGAAACACTAAAATAATTATAGCCGATGACCACATACTTTTTATAAGCGGTCTTCAATCGCTGCTGAATGAAGTTCCTGAAGTGGAAATTATTGATGTTGCCAATTCCGGCAGAGAACTATTGGACTTGTTGCAAAAGAAAAAAGCGGATATAGTGCTGCTTGATATCAATATGCCACAAATGAACGGATTGGAAGCAGCACGCTATATCAAACAGAACTATCCTGCTACAAAACTTATCATACTTTCCACTTATAACGAAGACCATTTAATAGAAAAAGCAAAACAACTTGGCGTAAATGGTTACCTGCTAAAAAACAGCAGCAAAGAAGAATTGCTGCAAACCATTAGCCTGGTCATGGATAATCACGCTTGCTTTCCCTATCAACAACCTAAAGAAGCAGATGCTTTTAGTAAAGAAGACAATTTTTTGAAGCAATTTGATTTAACCAAACGGGAAAGAGAGATCATTCAGCTTTTAAAGACAGGTAATACCAACCAACAAATTGCCGATAAACTTTTTTTAAGTGTTTATACCGTAGAAACACACCGCAAAAACATCATGCATAAATTGAACTTTAATAATGCAGCTTCGTTACTTAAATACATTTATGAGCACAATCTATAAGCTTGATTAACCGGCCCATGGAATTTGTTTGCTAGCCTATCTCAACATCGTCTCTGCCATGGTGAAGTTTTATTAATGACATACTATGCTTTTGTATCAGAATCCATTTGATGCATGCCTCACCCGAACGCCATTATTACTCGTGCTGACAATTTTATGAAAATTGGCGCTGGCAACGGAAAAACTGTTTAATTAGCAAGCTATGCTTGATAGCGCGTAATCTCAATTGTGAGCATAGACATGATGAAGTCCGTATCATTAAGAGTATTTGTATTTAGTAAGTTCATTAAGTTAATGGCAAACCGATTAGTGACAAAAAGAAGTTTGAAAGTTAGCCGTCATCGAAAGTGTGCTCTTTCTTATCACTTAATTACTTACTGAATTACTCGTTATATCACTAGTTGGGATGATAACAATTCGGCTTTTGATTGCATAAAGAACGATACCCGCAAGATTTTTTGCACCACATTTTTTTTGAATATTTTTTCGGTGATCCTCAACAGTTCTTTCACTAATTTTTAGATTAATTGCAATCTCTCTTGTTGTTAGTTCCATGCATAATAACTTGATGATTTCAATTTCTCGAAAGGTAAAAATCGTTTTCTTTAAATGATTTTGCGAACGTTTGAATACCATACCCATTATCTGGGTGTCCTTCATGCATGGGAAATATTCCTTTCCTTTATATACCTCGCGAACTGCCCTTAAAATTTCGTCCTCAGTCGAGCTTTTAAAAAGATAACTTTTGGCTCCTGCTCTAATCATATCTATCATAAAATCATGATTGTCAAATAATGAATAACCAATTATTTCGGTTTCCATAAAGTTCGATTTTATCATTTTGCAAGCCTCTATTCCAGTAAGATCGGGCATTAAAACTCCAGTAATAACTACGTCAGGAGAATACTTTTCTACTAAGCCATATAATTGCTTGCCGTTGGTCGTTTCAGCTATTAGTTCAAATCCCTCCTGAGCTTTGAAAATTGTTGATAATCCTCTTAGAAATATTCGATTAGCATTAGCTGTTATAAGTCTAATTGTGTTTCCTGATTTCATATGTGGTTAAAGGATATTTATGCAATAAAGCGCGAATTTTTCACACGTGCAATAGTATTTTAACGAAGTTGATACCCGGATTTTCCACGATTGTTTGGTAGATAAATAGGAGCAACATTTGAGCTCATTTTTAACCAAATCATTAACTGCTTGGAAAAATACCTGTTATTTATACTTCTTTGCATGCTCCGTCTTGCGGCAGTGGCACAGGATTCAACAGCCTTAAATAAGCTGACAACTCAACCAGATAAAATATTTAAAGCACTTAATAAAAAGGCTATTTCTATTGAAGACAAGCTTGACAAAAAAACTCTGAGTTACTTAAATAAACTACAAAAGCAAGAAAATCGACTTAAGGACAAGATGTGGTTAAAGGACTCAGGCCTTACTAAACAGCTATTCAATGGAGTGAATGAAGAATATGCACGAATAAAAGATGCACCTCAGGTTATCAACAAATATGAATCAGTGTATTCTGGCCATTTGGATTCACTCTCTACCTCTCTCAACTTCCTAAAAAATGTCAAAGGCCTAAATAACACTACTCTTCAGAAGACATTAGATCAATATAAGGCTCTGCAAGGAAAATTAGATCAGGCCGACCGTATTAAATCATTCATCAGTGAGAGACAAAGAATGTTAAAAGAATCATTACAAAATATGGGGTTAGCAAAAGAGCTAAAACAATTCCAAAAGCAAGTTTTTTATTACGCAGCGCAGATAAAAGAATATAAAAATCTCTTTGAAAACCCTTCAAAAATTGAAGAGAAGCTATTCGAAGCAATTCAACAGTTACCAGAGTTTAAGGATTTTTTTGCTCAGAACTCTATGCTGGGATCTTTCTTTCCTTTAGAAGGAAGCGGTACGGTTGGATCCGTACGTATACAAGGACTTCAAACAAGAGCTATGGTAACTCAATCACTTGCAAGTCGCTTTGGTTCTGGCCCTAATGCAATAAAAGCCCTACAGCAAAATATGAAATCCGCACAAAGTGAACTTGAAAATGCAAAAAATAAACTGCTTTTACTTTCTGAAGGAAGTTATGGTAATAGCAACGTTGAAATGCCTGGAGGGTTTAAGCCCAATACACAAAAAACTAAATCTTTCTTACAGCGTTTGGAGTGTGGCGTCAATCTGCAGACGCAAAAGGGAGGGTATTATTTTCCTGTGACTTCTGATGTAGGTCTTTCAGCAGGATACAAAATAAACGATAAAAGCTCTACAGGAATCGGCATTTCTTATAAAGTTGGTTGGGGAAAAAGTTGGAACAATATAGACGTAACCAATGAAGGAATAGGGTTAAGGAGTTTTGTTGAAATGAAACTTAAAGGAACATTTTATATATCTGGCGGCTATGAACAAAATTACAGAGCATCATTTAAGAATTTTCAGCAACTACAAGATTATTCTGCTTGGCAAAGCAGTGGGCTTTTTGGAATAAGTAAAAAATATAAGCTAAGCAAAAAATTGAAAGGGGAGATGAAACTGTTATGGGATTTTCTGAGTTATCGACA
>JBQCHB010000067.1:0-2838 GCA_051955075.1 Flavisolibacter sp. | reverse complement strand
AAGTACAAACTCTTATATCAGAAGAGAAAATTGATATTGTACATGCACATGGCACCAGGGCTAACTCAAATATGTTTTGGGCTGCTAAAAAGTCCGGGGTTCCGCTAGTGTATACTTGTCATGCATGGTCTTTTCATCTAGATCAGAATGCTGTTAAAAAAAGAATAAGAATACTAAGTGAAGATTTTTTAACCTCAAAAGCCAATGTAAATATTTGCGGATCGAAGGCTAATAGAGACACAGGTAAAAAGATGTTTCGAAAGTTTGACGCAGTTGTAATCAACAACTCAATTGATCCCCAAAAGTTTAATCCTTACGGAACTTATAAGAACGTACGTGAGGAATTGGGTATAAAGCAGGAAGAAATCGTAATCACTTCGGTTGCACGGTTCACTTTGCAAAAGCAACCATTGAAACTAATTGCCGCATTTAAAAAAGTGGCTGATAAGGTTGATAATGTAAAACTTTTAATGGTAGGTGATGGTGAACAAAAACAAAAGGCATTACAACTGATTCAAAAATTGGGCATAGAAGACAAAGTTATTCTTCAGCCTTTCAGACAGGATGTACCGGACGTGTTAGCCGCTTCAGATATTTTTGTTTTGCCATCTTTGTGGGAAGCATTTCCTATTGCGCTTTTAGAAGCTATGTCAATGGGCAAAGCGGTCATTGGCACAAACGTGGATGGAACGCCGGAAATTATTGAGCATGGTAAAAATGGCCTTCTTATCGGTATAGACCAATTGGAGAAGGATGTTGCTGATGCGCTTCTTCTATTGTGCACAGACGAGAAGTTGCGAAAACAACTACAGCAAAATGCTTTAAAAAGCATTTACAACACTTACAATGTTGAAACTTTGGCCCGTAAAAACGAAGAAATATACCAACAACTTTTAAGAAACTGAATAGCAGATAATGGAATACAATAGAATTGCTGATATTAAACGTCTTGATTTTATTATTGCCACTTTTAAACAACATCTTTTTGAAGGTGCAGAAGTGTTAGATGTAGGTTGTGGTAACGGTATTATTTCCCGTGGTATTGGAGCAGAGGGTTATAAAGTTTTTGGTATAGATATAAGTGAAAAGGCCATTGCGAAGGCAAAAGAGTTGACAACACTTCCAAACGTAAACTTTGGTGTTATAAGCGCTGAAGAATTAATTGCCGGGGGAAAAAAATATAATGCAGTTGTTTGCTCTGAAGTACTTGAACATCTGGATCATCCCGAAAAACTATTATCCACTTTATATGAATCGCTTGCCGATGACGGCATTCTTATCGTAACAGTTCCTAACGGCAAAGGACCAAGGGAAACGCTGATTACCAAACCTATGATCAGCCTGCAAAAAAAGAACAACTGGATGACATCAGCAGTATTAAAAACAAAAAAGTTATTAGGGTATAAGGGCACAACCATTCAATCGGACGCTGATGACCTGACACATGTGCAGTTCTTTACTAAAAAAACGTTGAACCAGTTAGCTGCGAAAAACAAATTTCAAATTATAAAGTTTGGCGTAACCAATTTTATAGACGACGTGTTTCCTTTTTCCTTATTTACAAAAAGAGTAAAGGTTTTACAAAAGATAGACGCAAAAATTGCCCAAACATTGCCCCATCAATGTGCAGGAAGTTTTGTTACTGTCTGGAAAAAGCAAATGAATTTATATTGACGATTTGGTTGCTGAGTGATTAAAATATATATCTTCGATTGTAGATACAAGCCAAGCCTATTCCACCATATCCTCTAAAAATCCTCTTTTGATGCAATAGCCGGGTTTTATTTCTATAAGGTTTTATTCAATACCATTATCCTTGTTGATTAGCTAAGCCAGTCTTCTGAATTAAGAATTACTTATTAAACTGATTAGAATGAAGCGTTTATTATGCTATCTGATGGTAGCTGTATTCTTTACCCTGTTTGGAAACGGGATAAAATCCGTACAGGCACAGGACGAACAAACAAGGATGTTCGATCCCAACGACCCCGTAGTAATTTACGATCCGGCAAATCCTCCCGAGTTGCCACCGGCGGGCGAAGTAGGCAAATGGGTGAAAACAAACCGTTTAAGTTGGAATACAAGTTCCTTCAAGTGTTACATATATAAAGGCATTCCTTTCAGATTAAAGTATCCGCTTAACTACGATACCACAAAAACATATCCTTTATATGTATTTTTTCATGGCCGGGGAGAGTACGGAACTATTTACGATAACGAGTATTCAATGGCACATGGTGGCCAGGTGCACAGAGATGCTGTAGATAAAGGCAAATTCAACGGATTTTTATTATATCCACAAAACCAAACAGGAGGCTGGAGCTCAACGTATTTAACCATTGTAGATCAACTGATAGAAGATTTCCTGATACCACAAGCTAAAGTAGATCCGTTTAGAATTTTTGTAAATGGCTTATCGGCCGGTGGTTCAGCCACGTGGTCTTTTTCCATAAAATATATAAAGTTGGTTGCGGCTTTTACGCCTATAAGCTCCGCAACTTCCTCGTATATAAATGGGGTTCAAAATTATAAATACACTCCAATCTGGCATTTTCAGGGAGGTTTAGATGTGGCGCCAACGCCGGGAACAAGTCGAAACTTAGGAAATAACATCTTAGCGGCCGGAGGCAATTATAAATATACCGAGTACCCTAACCGGGGCCACGATTGCTGGAACCAGGCTTGGGCCGAACCCGATTATTTCCCATTTTATAATAGGGCACACAAGGCGAATCCGTGGCCATCAAATGGGCGATTTGAGTTTTGTCCCGGCGATCCTGTTCGTGATACACTTGGAGTAACTCCAGGCTTTGAAGGTTATGAATGGCGTAAAGATGG
>JBQCHB010000066.1:0-4070 GCA_051955075.1 Flavisolibacter sp. | reverse complement strand
AAAACAATATGGCACAGAGCGTATTATCGTCAACTCTGCTGCAGATTGGGGAATCAGTGATCCGTTGGCAGTACCTAAGACTGCTGCTTTAATGAAGATTCACGGTATTGATGTCAAAGATATTGACTTGGTTTGCTTCCGCAACGCTATTACCGCTTTCGGACAAAGCGGACAAATTATAGAATCCGATTTAGACGACGTTCGCAATATGGACCAATCCAAAAAATTTGAAGGTAATAGTGTGCTTCGCGGAGGCCAGGCGCCCCGTATTAATAAATCATCGCTCATCATTAGTTAATTTCCTGAATTGAAAAGAAGCAAAGGTTTTCTTCAGCTAATGAGGCCCGCCAATATAGTTACTTCCGTCGCCGACGTACTGGCCGGAATCGCTATATCCGGGTATTTAGCAAATGAAAATTTCTCTGCTACCTACATTTCCTCCATTTTACTTTTAAGCATTTCCACTATCGGGCTGTATGGAGGCGGCGTTGTTTTCAATGATGTATTTGATGCGGAACTTGATAAGGTAGAAAGACCTGAAAGACCTATCCCGTCAGGAGTTATATCGAAAGGAGAAGCCTCATTACTGGGTATTATTTTGTTTGCAATCGGTATAATAGCTGCAGCAATTGTAAGTGTGTTATCAGGCTTAATTGCGGTGTCAATTATTATCGCTGCCCTCGTTTATGATAAATGGTCAAAACATCATGCATTTGCGGGCCCATTCAATATGGGATTGTGCCGCGGCTTAAACCTTTTATTAGGCATTAGCATTATTATACCTGCTGTTTCGGCTTGGTGGTTTTTGGCAATAATTCCTATCATTTACATAGCTGCGATTACGATGGTCAGCAGGGGCGAAGTACACGGCGGCAGTAAAAGCACTTTATATTTTGCAGGATTATTTTACTGCTTAGTGATTGCCAGCATCTTGTTTTTATCATCCGGCAGAGACATGCTTTGGTGGTCGGTTATTTTTTTAATTCCATTTTCGTGGATGATTTTTTCAGCATTAATAAAAGCGATTAGGCTAACTTCTCCCCAAAATATTGGCAAGGCAGTCAGGGCCGGAGTGATCGCGCTGATTGTAATGGATGCTTCAATGGCTGCGGCATTTGGGGCTATCGTTCTTGCCTTCTTAATCATACTTTTGTTACCGGTTTCTTTATGGCTTGCAAAAATTTTTGCAGTTACGTAAATAGTTTTTTAGAAAAATGCTAGAATCTTTTTAAATATTTTATGAATTATCTCGGGCAATCTTTTAATGTGCAGTTTGATTACAGGGTTTATTTTACTACAGGTATTTTCAATACTTCGAATAGTGATTTTGATTTTTTTTTGAAAGAAAGAAGCTCGCCATCAACACGCCAAAAAATACTTTTTGTCATAGATGATGGTGTTATCCACACACACCCGCAATTGGTGAATCAAATTCAATCTTATTTCAAAAAAAATCTTACCGTATCGTTGGTAGAAGATATTGTCATAATACCTGGAGGCGAGCAGGCAAAGAATAACTCACAATATTTTGATTCCATAATTGAAGCGATTGATATAAATGGCATTGACCGGCATTCTTATGTGGCAGCAATTGGTGGCGGTTCGCTTTTGGATCTCGCCGGATTTGCTTCGGCTGTCGCCCACAGGGGCATTAAGCATATACGCATTCCCACTACCGTTTTATCACAGAATGATTCAGGAGTTGGCGTAAAAAACGGCATCAATTATAAAGACAAAAAAAACTTTATAGGTACTTTCGCTCCTCCTGTCGCTGTGTTTAATGATGATAGTTTTTTGGCAACTTTGAGTGAAAGAGATTGGCGATCAGGTATATCCGAAGCCATAAAAGTTGCCTTAATTAAAGATGCAGCTTTCTACTCCCGGATTGAAGAAAACATCGAAAAATTAGTAGCCAGGGATCGAAGGGCAATGAACGATTTAATTCGCGAATGTGCAGCCTTGCACCTGCAGCATATTGCTTCGGGCGATCCGTTTGAACTTGGCTCCTCCCGTCCTTTGGATTTTGGTCATTGGAGCGCACATAAGTTAGAGCAATTGTCAGGTTTTCAAATCCGTCATGGAGAAGCAGTAGCAATGGGAATTGCACTGGATACGCTTTATTCCGCCCTATCAGGGCGCTTATCGATGGAAAAGGCAGAAAGAATTCTTCACCTTCTCATAAAAGCAGGTTTTGAAATTACCAATCCATTATTGGATATTCAAAACGAAACAAGTGAAATTTTAAAAGGTTTAGAGGAGTTTCGCGAACACCTCGGAGGCCAGCTTACAGTGATGTTATTGGCTGATATTGGCCTCGGTGAAGAAGTTCACGATTTGAATCTTTCGTTGCTTAAACAAGCCTCACAAAAGTTGCAGGAATATCAGCAAACCGGTAAAATAAAAAATTAAAGTAAAAATATGTTTACTGTAGCAGGGCATCTGACTTATTGCACCAACATCCACCAGGGCGAAAATTGGAACGATCATTTTGCTTCTATCAAAAATAATTTTCCTTTTATAAAAAGAAGTATCGCACCTCACAGCCCGATGGGAATCGGATTGCGCTTATCCAACCAGGCAAGCATTGAATTGATCAAAGAAGAAAATCTTTTGGAATTTAAAGAATGGCTTAAAGAGCAGCATGCTTATGTATTTACCATGAACGGCTTTCCTTACGGAGGATTTCATAACACCGTTGTTAAAGACCAGGTACATACGCCCGATTGGACTACCGATGAAAGAGTAGATTACACAATTCGTTTATTTGAAATTTTATCAGTTTTATTGCCTGAAGGAATGGATGGAGGCGTATCTACTTCTCCGTTAAGCTATAAACTTTGGCACAAGAACAAAGAGCAGTTGGCTCATTGCAGCGAAACCAGTACCAGGAATGTAATCAAGGTAGTTGAAGCTCTTATCCGGCTTCATCAGTCAACAGGAAAATTATTACATCTTGATATAGAGCCAGAGCCGGATGGCGTATTGGAAAGCGGCGAACAATTTATCGCATGGTTCGAAAAAGATTTATTACGTGTAGGCATTCCCGTTATAAAAGACACATTGAACATTTCCGCACAGGGAGCAGAAGATTTAATAAAAGAACATGTACGCTTATGTTTCGACGTATGCCACTTTGCAATTGGATATGAATCTCATAAAAATATCATCAGTGACCTGCAGAAACGTGGAATAAAAATTGGTAAAATTCAAATAAGCGCTGCATTAAAATCAAAAATGGATTTGAATGAAAGAGATAGCATACAGCAAAGTTTTGAAAATTTCAATGAGACTGTTTACCTGCACCAGGTGGTAGCAAAAACTATTGATGGAAAATTGCTTCGCTATCCTGATCTGCCTGCAGCATTAGAGGAAATAGACAATCCTACTTTTGAAGAATGGCGCGCACATTTTCATGTACCGATATTTACTAAATCTTTTAATCTGCTATCTTCCACACAAGATGAAATAGCTGAAGTACTATCAATTCAAAAAGAAAACCCTTTTACCAATCATCTTGAAGTTGAAACCTACACATGGGACGTGCTTCCGCCAGATTTAAAATTGCCTTTGCAGGATTCTATTACCAGGGAATTGCAGTGGGTTCAAGGTATACTCGATAAAAAATAGTGTAACATTGAGATAATGAAAAAAACAGTTGTTATAGATGTGGTGGGTCTTTCCCTTTCAATAATAGGAGAACACATGCCTTTCTTAAAAAATTATATTTCTAAAAATAATTTAAGCACTATTGATCCGATGCTTCCTGCAGTAACTACGGCCGTGCAATCAACCTATATTACCGGTAAATGGCCTTCTGAACATGGAATTGTAGGAAATGGCTGGTACGATAGAGAAGATTGTGAAATCAAATTTTGGAAGCAATCCAACAAGCTGGTTCATGCAGAAAAGATTTGGGAAAAGGCTAAAAAGCTGGATCCAAACTTTACCTGTGCTAAAATGTTTTGGTGGTATAATATGTATTCTTCGGCTGACTTTGCTGTTACTCCGAGGCCAAATTATCTTGCGGATGGTAGAAAAATTCCTGACTGTTATTCGCATCCCGCTGAGTT
>JBQCHB010000065.1:0-11576 GCA_051955075.1 Flavisolibacter sp. | reverse complement strand
ATTAGTGCTGCGCTGTAGTTCAAAGCGGTCAAAATCGGTTTCATTCTCCGTCATCCACGACAACACTATTTTATCTCCTTTATTAGTTCCATTAAAGCTAAGCAGGTGCAGCGGCAACGGGCTGTTGGCAAGCGTACTGCCACCATAAATATTATTGTTGTCAATGGAAATAACGTTGATGATACCATCACTATCGGTGTCTGTGCCATCCACCCTTCCATCATTGTCCGTATCTTCATCCAAGCCTGCACGTTTTTCTACCGTATCAAAGTTCCCGTTATTGTTGCTGTCCAAATCCCTGTAATCTTCTTCATCAGTTCCATCTGTATTCGGCAAAGAATTTCCTGGCGCATCGCCAATTTGTGAAGGCTTACCATCTACGTTCAATAATATGCCATCAAGGTCAGGGTCGCAACCCGTATAAACATTGCCTGCACAGTCAACAATGCCATCTCCATCCTGATCGTAAATTGAATTGCCCCCTTCTATCACATCAAACACCCCATCATTGTCGCTATCAAGGTCCAAATAATCAGGAACGATATCAGTGTCGGGTTTGGATGGATTAGAATCAACACCATCTGTATTCACCGGTGTGCTTACGCCACTTGCCGACCTTCCATCACCGTATTGGTTATCAATAAAGTCAACAACATCAGCAATGCCATCACGGTCAACATCCGCTTTGTTATCGATCATGCCGTCACCGTCAGCGTCCTGTCCCTGTGTATCGGGTACGCCATTGCCATCCCTGTCAATTCTTCCTTCAATAATATCATTGATACCATCATTGTCTGAATCAAGGTCAAGGAAATTAGGACGTGAATCGCCATCCTGGTCGGGATTGAAAGCAGAAGGTATGCCTCCACCGCCATTGTAGTAAGGCGTTTGATAAAGGTCGTTGTCATCATTTGGTCTTCCGTCATTGTTTACGTCCGGATCAGTAGCAATTAGCGGAGCAGGTAAGCTGTTAGCGTATCCGTCGCTGTTTACTGCCGGTGTACCAGTTCCAATCAATCCATTACCATCAGGATCGTCTCCACCGGCTTCCAATACATCATTAATACCGTCGGCATCACTATCAAGGTCACGATAATTCGGACGGTTATCGCTGTCAAAATCCACAGGGAAAGTGTCTGGAGCTGGGCCATCACTCCAACTATCAGCAAGGTTATCATTATTTGAGTCGAAAGATAATATCAATGCCTTTGTTGACCCCTCAGTGGCATCGGTTACATCGCCATCATTGTTCGTATCTGCATCATAAACATTAATCCATCCGTCATTATCGCTATCTACTATGGCAAATGCTCCTGCGTAGTCCACTCTTCCATCGCCATTGCTGTCAGCGCCACCGGTTTCTACCAAATCATAAATGCCATCATTGTCACTGTCAATATCAAGGAAGTCCGGAACGCCATCGCCGTCCGTGTCAAGTATGCGACCGCTGGTTGTACCGGCAACACTGCCATCAGAAAGCTTCGAAAGAACACTTATGTAACCATCTGTTGTGTTATTCAAATCAACCGGACTCAAAAGGCCATCATTGTCTCCGTCGCAATTGCCGCTGCAATCCACTCTTCCATCGCCATTACTGTCTGTACCACCGGCTTCCACTACGTCGGGCAACCCATCATTATCACTATCCAGATCCAAATGGTTGGGAATGCCGTCGCCATCTTTGTCAAAGGCACGGCAAATGCCATTTGCGTTTATTGTGCCACAACCTGTATAATCGGGGTCTTTACAATTTACAATTCCATCGCCGTCATCATCGGCACTAGGGTCTGTGGCAGGAACAGCATAGCCATTATTACTTTGGGCAAATTCAAGACGGTCAGGTATGCCATCATTATCATCATCTACATCAATAGCGTCGGGTATGCCGTCACCATCAGCATCGGCACAGGGCGAGTTAAGCACGAATGTATAGGCTTTGCCAACGCCATTATCACCGGCCGCAAAACTAAATAACGTTGACAATGTATTACCCAGATTGAGTAAACCTGTGCCAAAATCAAGCGAACGGCCCGGTGTGCCTACCAACACCCGCAGGCCATTCTTTTTCCCCATTACATAGCGGGAACCAGCAACCGAGTAGCCAACCAGGCTGGCAACGTTTATTCCAAGATCGGGAGAAGTCTGCGTGGTAAGCGTCCAGTAAGGCGTTGTATTATAGCTGCCATCAGGCTTACCAAGGAAAACAAAGGCTGCACCTCCGGCTACATCCGCATTGATTAATCCTACACCTGTTGACAATGGTTCGCCAACGATAATATCACCATATCCATCGCAGTTTATGTCTAATACATTATCTGTCGAAAATCCGAATAAGGCTGTCACATCCAAATGCAGGCTGCTTAATAAAGTAAGCAGGGAACCACTGCGTGGTGAAGAGAGATCCTGATCAGCTATAACACTGGCGCCTGCAGATACAGATTTTGCTTTAAAAACATAAAGATCACCAGTTTTTAATTTTAGTCCTGCAAGATGGTTAATAATATTGCCCCCTGGTGCACCGCAAAGTACATTACCATTACGCTGCCCGTTAGCATCGCGAACGCCGCGAACGCTGCAACCAAAAAGGCTGGCTACGCTGCCTAACAAATTAGCAGAAGGAATAAGCTGTGCGCCTACACTGTTACTAACTCCTGAACCGGTTCCAAAATATACATAGGCGCTGCCGCCCAGTATATCACCTCCATTTATAATGCCTGCGGGGGCTCCTACTGCTACATCAGGTTTACCGTCTTTATTATAATCGCCAAGACCATCTACACTAAAACCAAAAAGGAGATTGTTTAAAGGAAGCGTTATGCCAAGCAATGAAGCAGCGGGAGCTTGTAAGCTAACAGGAGTATTAGTGGAAAGATCATTGGAATAATACACATAGGCAGCACCTGTTCTTACACTAACTAAATCAAGGCTGGCATAACCCGGTGCACCAACGATTACTTCGCCCTTGCCATCGCCGTTCATATCTTCTGTAGCGGCAACAGAAAAACCAAATAAGGCTTTTACGTTTACATTACTTTGCAATACGCCTAAAACACCAACGCTAAAAAAATCGATACCATTCAGGCTAATAGTTAAGAAGGGAGCCGGAGAAGCCACTGAAGCAATGTCTTCACCCCTGAACACATATACTTTACCTGCGGTAACTGTTACAGAAGGATTAGATACCAAACCCTTTGCTGTAGTAGTGTATTGATCCAGCGGAGCGCCTATAATTATATCATTTTTGCCATCACCTGTTACATCACCACCAGCAACACTATAACCAAACAACGCATTAGCAATAGGTGTAGAAGATTGTAAAACTTTTGAAGGTATGGTAGGCAAACCGGTGGCTGATCCAAAATAAATGTACACGGCTCCCGCGCCTACTATAGCTGTGTTCAAAAGATAAGGGGCAGCCGGTGCAGCAATGGCTACATCATCGTACCCATCGCCGTTTACGTCGCCCAAGCCTGTAACAGTGTATCCATAATCAGCTTCTATTCTTAAATCAGGTAGCAAAGAGGACAAAACACCATCGGCTGAAGTTTCCCATTCAGGTGTATGATTTAAGGGGTCTACTGTAACAGGGTAAACAGCCCCTTTATCATTAACAACAATGGAAAGATCATTTTTAATGAGCCTCATAGAGGCTTCTAAAATTTTCCCATCAGCATCCCATACTTTCAAAGCATCGTAATAAAGCCTGCCATTTCCTTTATCATCTTTTAATACTAACTGGTTATTTTTTACTGTGGCGTGCAAAGCTGACCTGATCTTCATCTTCACTAAAACCGGGTTGGCAATACCTGGTTTTTCTTTTACAATAAAATTTTGCCTGAGGCCTTCAGCAGTATTTTTATATTCTATAGTTGCTCTTTCATATTGATAATGCAATTCGTTAGGAGAAACCTTTGTCACTATGGCTTCACCATCGTTCAGGCGTTTGCCCCCCACTTCCTGTATAACAAAACTTGCTTTCCAGCCGGAATTGTTTTTCCCGTTTTTAAAATATTGTAGCGAATAAAAGGCAGGCGACAACTGAATACCAAGATTGTTTTTACTATTGACGGCTGTAAAGTCTTTTTGAGCGGTGTTTTTAAAACTACAGGCTTCCTGCTGTAATTCCATAATTGCTCTTTGCTGCCATTGCTGGTCAGGAGCCGGAACTGCCTGTTTGCTTTTTTGATTTTTAGAAAGATCGGTTAATTGCTGTGATGAAGAGAACAAGAACAATAATACACATGAAAAGGTAGCGTAGAGTTTTTTCAATTTCATGGCTAAATAGTTTACGGTAATTAAAACCCGGCGTTATAACAGCTTGTTATTACATCAGGGAGTTTGTTCTCATTAGGATATAGCACCGAAACAGGCAGGATTTATTTATCCTGATTTTGCGTAAGAATTGGATTTGATAAAGATTAAAGAAGAGATTGGATGATGGGTACCTGATTATAAAAGTAACGACAGGGCTCAACTATTACATAACTGCAAGAGGCCAAAAAATAGTCCTAAAAGTTCTAAGCGATTCGTGTTTTCCAAGAATATTTACTTAGTATCATTACGTAACACAAAGAATACTATTTATATAAATTGTAGTTCTTAACCCGATCTATGCAAACTACTTTTACATTACATCAACTAACTTCTTTTACTGAGCATGCTGCCAATTTTAGTAAAGGAAATAAACCGGATATAATCTATTTAAATAATAAAAAGCTGCTTGGCTATATAAAGCGTACTGCATTTGAAGAAGGCTTTTATATGTTGCGGACCGATATAAGAATACTGCAGGACTGCCTCTTGAATACTTGGGCGGAAAATGATATTTGCAAGCCTTATTTTGTTTTTGTGTATTTCACAGAGGAAGTAGCGCCAGATATGATACGTATTCAAACAAATAAAAAACATTGTGTTGGGCGGCCTTCCGTTTTTATTAGCAACGGTAAAGAAGATGTTGTTTTTTTCAAAGCCGGAACGACTACCCGCCTTCGCATTTTTTTATTTTCGCAACAGTGGATAAAAACACAAATGATAAAGCTGGAAAATTCTTCATTCACTACACTTTCAAAAGTGGAATGCCTGTTACTGAAATCGCTTGCAAAGCATGAACAGGAACATAATTTATTGCGCACCAGGCTTACTGCCTTAAGCCTGTTTTTGTGCTCTTTGGAAAACCGGGATTCTCCACAAATAAAAAGCCAACCCGGACATGAAGGATACAAAGAAATTTTACAGGCAGTAGAAAAAAAGATACTGGAAAATCTTTACAGCACAATGCCACCTACCCATGAAATAGCAAAGGAGTTTTACATGAGCGTATCTACGCTGAAGCGGCAGTTCAAACGTGTTTTCGGATCAAATATGTATGAATACTATCTTACCCATAAAATGCAATTGGCAAAAAACATGTTGGAAAACCAGCACCTGAAGGTATTTGAAGTAGCTGCTCAATTGCATTATGAAAATGTTAGTCATTTTATCCGCCTCTTCAAAAAATTTCATGGCATTCTTCCAGGAAGAGTTTTAAATGGAAGAAAATTAAATGCAGAAAAAGAGGATTAAGCCGCTTTAAAAACGCATTTACCACTTTTGCAATATAGCACACTCAAAATATCACAACCGGCTTATGTCCTTCGGGATAAATAATTTTTGACCTCACATCAAATACTTCATCGATCATAGCGGTGTTGATGGCTGCAAGGTCATTTACCTCGTGAACAATTTTTCCCGTCTTCATAAATACAATGCTGTCAGCAAATGATATGGCGAGATTGATATCATGCAATACGGCGATCACCGTTGTTTGTTTGCTGCAAAGGTCTTTTGCCGTGTGTAATAATTGATATTGGTATTTTACATCCAAATGCGAAACAGGCTCGTCTAAAAACAAAACCTTCTCCTCTCCTTTTTCATCGCTCCATATTTGCGCCAGCACACGGCTCATTTGCACCTTCTGCGCTTCGCCACCCGATAAAGTATTATAATCTCTTTCTGCAAAATCCGCTACCTGCATCAGTTGCATCGCTTCCTGCCTTATCAGCAGATCTTTGTGTGCAGGACTGGCGGCGAAATAAGGATACCTTCCCATCATCACAATTTCATTCGCCGTAATAGGAAATGTAATATTATAATGCTGTGACAGAACGGCACGCCTGGTTGCCAGTTCTTTTTTTGAATACTGATCTAATTCTTTATTGCCGAAATATATTTTTCCTGAAGAGGGCTTTTGATCTCCGGCCAACAATTTCAGCAAGGTTGATTTGCCTGCACCATTGGCGCCCATCACCACATGAAATCTTCCCGGCGCAAAATGGATGCTGGTGTCGTGCAACAAAATCTTGTTGCCTGCTTTGAAAGAAATGTTTGCTGCCCTAAGCATAAAAGCCTCCTTTTTGACCATTGTTTTTTAAGCGGCTTAGCAACCACAAAAAAACCGGAGCGCCAATAAAAGCGGTAACAATGCCAATAGGCATTTCGGCCGGCGCAATAATGATGCGGCAAACCATATCGGTTGCAATTAAAATAACAGCACCCAGCAATGCCGACCCGATAATCAAATAACGGTTGTCGGAGCCCTTTAACAAACGCAGTAAATGTGGAACGATCAACCCGACAAAAGCAATGATGCCCACGAGTGAAGTAGCGACAGAAACCAATAAAGTATTTACCAATATCACGGCTATTTTTAACCGTTCCGTATGCACACCCAAATAGCCTGCTTCCGCATCGCCCAGTTGTAAAGCGTTCAATGATTTTGCAAACCGCAGGGCCAATAAAAAACCGGCGCAGGTAGAAACGCCGACAAATAAAACGGCCTGCCAGTTAGCACCCGATAAAGAACCTAAATTCCAGAATGTGATGGACCTTGCCTGCGGATCACGGGCTATGTAAGCCAAGAAACCTGTAGCGCCATTGGCTATAGCATTGATAGCAATGCCTGCAAGGATCATGATAGAAATATTGACACGATTGAGGGAAGCAGAAAAATAATACACCAACAGCGTTGCAATCAATCCGCCGATGAAAGCGCAAAAAGGCATCAACAGGTCGCCTAAAAAAGCGATGTTGTTGAAGAAAGCATTTTTACCTAACACAATGAGCAAAGCTGCTCCCAGCGCCGATCCTGCAGAAGTGCCGATCAACCCGGGTTCTACAATGGGATTGCGAAACAACGATTGCATCAAAGCACCTGAAACCGATAAAGCAGCACCAACAAAAACGCAAAGCAACGTCCTGGGCAGGCGTATTTGAAAAAACAACCCTTCGTGTACCGGGTTTACAACCAGAGAATTGTTACCTAATTTATGCCGGATGATATTGATGATCTCACCAAAAGAAAGATCAACGGCACCTGTAGCTGCGGAAAAAATGACCAGGAAGCACAACACAATGAACAATGAAATGTAAATGGTGTTATATGGAACTTTCTTAAGCAGAAGATTGGTTTTTTATTTTTTGGAGGTGAAAATATATAATTGCGCTAAGTTAAGCAGGAGTCAAGCTTCTTGATTACACGAATGAAAGCGAATTACACGAATGAAGTTGATAACCAAATGCGGCACATATAAGTTCATAACACTACAAACTTTCCCCGGCTAATACATCAGCAATGTGCATGGTTTTCAGATCGTAGTTCTTATTATCAATATAACCCTGCAAATGCATTAAACACGAAAGATCGGTGGAGATGAGATATTGGGCGCCGGTGGCTAAGGCATGCTCCACTTTTTGTTCGGCCATGCCAATGGAAATAGGTTCAAACTTAACAGCGAAAGTGCCGCCAAAACCACAGCAGGTTTCCACATCTTCCATTTCAATAATTTCCAAACCCTTCACGTTCTGTAACAATTGCCGCGGTTCATTTTTTATTTTGCATTCGCGAAGGCCAGCACATGAATCGTGGTAAGTAGCTTTGCCATTCAGCTCTGCACCAAAGTTGGTAATCCCTAATTTATTTACCAGGAAATCGGACAGCTCAAAAATATTTTGTCCTATTGCTTTTACTTCGTTGTGCAAAGAAGAATTATCAAACAGTTTACTATAATAGTTTTTTACAAAGCCCACACAGCTGGCACTGGGTGCAACAATCACTTCGCCGGAATTGAAGTCTTTCAAAAACTTACTGCACACCGCTCTGGCATCATCCCAAAAACCGGCGTTAAAAGCGGGTTGCCCGCAGCAGGTTTGGTTGGGATTGTAACGAACCTTGCAACCGGCTTTTTCCAACACTTTGATCATGTTGAAAGCTGTTTGCGGGTACAACTGGTCTACAAAGCAGGGAATGAATAATTGAACCTTCATCTTATAAATTTCCTTCCTTCAATTGTTGATTCAGCACCATCATTTTTAAAGCGGTAATAGCGGCTTCTTCTCCTTTATGTCCATGCGCCCCTCCTATTCTTTCTTTAGCCTGTTCGTCATTGTCAACCGTTAACACGCCAAATATGGTAGGTACTTCAACAGAAAGATTTAATTGCGTAACGCCTTGTGTGATAGATTGACAAACATAATCGAAGTGGGGTGTGCCACCACGGATAACGCAGGCCAGCGCAATAAATGCAGAAGGCGCATTGGAATTGGCCCAACCCTGCTGAATGGCAAAAGGGATTTCCACTGCACCGGGAACTACAATGGTTTTTGCAGCAACGCCATACTGTGCTAATATTTTTTTACAACCGTTCTCCAGTTCATCAACAATACCTGCGTTCCATTCGGTCTTTACCAAAACAACAAGGGCATCCTTTAACTGTTGGATGCCCTGAATTTCCTGTAATAATTTGCTGTTTGAAACTTCTGCCATGTTAGTGGTTCATTGTTCATGGTTCATTGTTCATAGTGTTGTTGCTGTTTAAGCAACCAACTTCTGAATTTAAATGCTGAACCTTTTAGTTTATCAACTCAATCAACTTCTCAACCTTTCAACCTACTCAACATTATAAACTCCCGCCTGTGCTAAATATTTATCAGCATCCATTGCGTATTGGCTTTGCGGAAATTTCTTCTTCAGTTCTTTGTACAGATCAATCGCCTGTTTTTTATCGTTCAATACACGGTCGGCGAAATAAGCAGCCATGAAGAGGTATTCTGAAGAGGTTTGTTCGTCGGTTTCAAATTCTGCAGCCGCTTTTTTATAATTGCTCAATGCTTCTGAATTTTTGCCTTCACCTGCATACGCATCGGCCAGCAATTTGTAGGCACGGGCTTTAATTTGCTCTGCATCTGTATCAAAGTCATTCAGGTATTTTACAGCCTTGGCATAGTCGCCGTTTTTGAGGTAAATAGTACCAGCATAAAACTTAGCAAGGTTACCTGCCTCGGTGCCGCCATATTGACTAATTACTTTTTCAAAACCCGGATATTGACCATCGCCTTTCAGCGCTTTGGTCAAAGAATCGGTGCGGTAATATTCTTCTGCTTTGAAGATAGCCTCAGCCGCTTTTTTCTCTTTGGGTTCCTTCACCAGATATTTATAGGCCAGCCATCCGCCACCAATTACAATGATAGCAGCACAAGCAATCAGGATAGGACGATTGTAACGTACCCAAATATCTTTGGCACGTTCTACCACTTCATCATTTTCAGCCCTGTGGCGGGGTTGTTTTACTTCAGCCATGAATTAAAGTTTATTTTGGTGGAAAGTTTTTAGTCAGTTATAAACGGATAGTTCTGGTCAACATATACATCCTTCAATACTTCATCTTCGCCGGGCCATGGAGACTCTTCTGCAAATTTTACACTTTCCTCTACAGCCTTTTGTACCCTTTCGTCAATTTGTTTGATTTCGTCTTCGGTTGCCAGCTTATCGTCGTAGATCGTTTTTAATAAGGCGTGAATCGGATCTTTGGTCTTATATTCTTCCACCTCTTCTTTGGTTCTGTATTTCTGCGGATCGGAAATAGAGTGGCCTTTATAACGATAGGTTTTTATTTCCAGCAATGTAGGTCCGCCTTTTTCTCTTGCTCTTTTTACGGCTCTTGATACGCCTTCGTGTACTGCCTCTGCACTCATGCCGTCAATAACATCGGCAGGCATTTCATAAGCATCGGCCAGTTTATAAATATCGGTAATGTTGGAAGTGCGGCTTACCGATGTACCCATTGCATAGTTGTTATTCTCGCAAATAAAAACTACGGGCAGCTTCCACAACATAGCCAGGTTAAAGGTTTCGTGCAAAATACCCTGGCGGGCAGCGCCGTCGCCAAAAAACGTTAACACCACATGATCGGTTCCGCGGTATTGTTCGGCAAATGCCAAACCAGCACCCGTGCCTATTTGTGCACCTACAATACCATGACCGCCGTAAAAATTTTCTTTCTTGCCAAAAAAGTGCATGCTTCCGCCCTTTCCTTTGGCACAACCAGTAGCCTTACCGTACAACTCGGCCATGCAGGAGTTGATTGAAATTCCTTTGGCAATGGCTAAACCGTGGTCACGATAAGCAGTGATGAACATGTCTTCGGGCCGTGTGGCCGTCATACATCCGGCAGCAATTGCTTCCTGCCCCACATAGGCATGGAAAAAGCCGCGGATCTTTCCTTCCATTTTATACTTTTCTTCGGCCATTAGCTCAAACTGGCGTATGAGCTGCATTAATTCGTACCAGTACAGGTAGGTTTCTCTTGAAAATTTAGTAGCCAAGGCTGCAATTTTGAGCCGCAAAAATAAGGGAAAGGAAGCTTAGTTTACAGTTTTGGGTTTGGAGATTTAGGTTTTATGACCGGTGAGGCTGCTTACTGCGCCAATTTTGGCGATATTTTGAGGTGTAACGAAATCAGGTCAGTAGCAATCACTATCATTTCTACAACGCAGAAAATCTTTACTTTTAGATAAACTCCAAATTATGACATTGTTAGGATTTTTAGTGCTGCTGCTCATTGCCGCCGTATGCGGCGCTATTGGACAATCGCTGGCAGGCTACGACCTCGGTGGCTGCCTGGTATCAATTGTAGTTGGTTTTGTTGGCGCTTATATCGGCTTGTGGCTTGCCGGCAAGTTTGACCTGCCAAAGTTTTTTGAAATTACTGTGGGTGGCAAATCATTTCCCGTGGTTTGGGCCATTATAGGCTCTGCTATTTTTACCCTTATTATGGCATTGCTGCGCAGCGCCTTTACCGGTGGCAGGCGGTATTAGTTGGCGCAGGATATTTTTGACCTTAATTCTAAAATATAAAATTCATTATGCCTGTAATGATTTTGAAAGAGATAAGCCAATTGTGCTTGTCTCTTTTTTTTAACTATTTCGTTTACATCTTTCTTGTTGCTGCTATACCCATTACGGTGTTCACCGGTGGAAAAAACCTTGCCTTGTCTAATTTCCTGATGTGCATGGCTGCTGCATCGGATTGGTTTCTTAAGGTCCAGTCAAGGTTCTTATATCCCTTCTGCAAAACAATTCCGGGACCATCCCCACACGGAACCCAGATACCGGTGATGGTTTTCTTATCAGCCGTTTTCCATTTGTAGGTTTTATTGTCATTCACCTGAAGGGTTTCGGTGGCCGCACCATAACTAAATTCATCTCTTACATAGTTTCCTTCACGCCTTGCATTTACAGCCATTGTTTCGCCAAGCTTCCA
>JBQCHB010000064.1:0-7386 GCA_051955075.1 Flavisolibacter sp. | reverse complement strand
GATGCCGGCGTACCTTCTACCAATTGAATAAAGATCTCATTCAGTGATGGCAATATTTCATGAAAAGAATTGATACTTTCATTTTGTTGTAAATAATAACGCAGTACATCGTTGGGAGCGTAGCCATCATTGATCTTTACAACAAGCGAAGCGTCCGTATTTTGCTTTACAATACTGAAAGCATGATTGGCATTGCTTTGCGGCTGGCTATCAAATCCAATTTTGAACAGGTTTTCTTTAAACTGTTGCTTCACATTTTTTACAGTTCCGTCTAAGATTTTTTGTCCTTTATTTACCAATACAATATGATCGCAAATTTCTTCTACCTGCTCCATGCGGTGTGTGCTGAAAATAATGGTAGCGCCTTTTTTTGCAAGGTTATAAATTTCATCCTTGATCACATTAGCGTTCAAAGGGTCTAATCCGCTAAAAGGTTCATCGAGGATGATTAATTTGGGATTGTGCAAAACCGTTGTAACAAACTGCAGCTTTTGCGACATGCCCTTTGAAAGATCTTCAACTTTTTTACCCCACCAGCTTTGCATGTCTAATTTTACAAACCACTCTTTTATCAATTGCATGGCCTGGTTTTTCCCTAACCCTTTTAATTGCGCCAGGTAAAGTGCCTGCTCGCCAATTTTCATTTTTTTATACAGGCCTCTTTCTTCAGGCATATAACCGATCTTCTCCACGTCTTTCATCGGGTCAAAAGGTTTGTCTTCAAAAAGAATGTTCCCGTTATCGGGATATAGAATGCCGGTGATCATGCGCAGCAAAGTGGTTTTGCCTGCACCGTTGGGGCCCAGCAAACCAAAGATGGTTCCGGGTTCTATTGAAAAGCTGATATCATCTACAGCTTTTTGGGTAGCGTAATATTTCTTTAAATGTTGAAGTTCTAAAAGCGCCATGTGTTGGATTTTGGTTCAGTAAATATAGAAGGCAAATTTCTGCCACGAGAAATTTTATACGAACAGGTTCTTTGTAAGGACAAAATTTTATCTATAAAGATGGTGAGAGTTTTTCCAGTACAATGCTGTTCTTTTAAGAAAGGTGATTTCTAAGCTATTTTTCCTTCAGCGGAATTTTCTTCACCATGCCACCGCGGGTGTCTCTAATGCTTTGCATCACAATAAAAGCTCTTGGATCAATACGTTCTACTTCTGATGTAAAGCGGTTAATCTCAAGCCGTGTTATTACTGTGAAAATAATATCAATCTCCTGGTCGCTTTCACCGCTTTTGCCAAAGCCCTTGCGGCCGGTGTAAATGGTCAAACCTCTCCCCAACTTATTTTTAATCATTTGTGTAATTTGTTGGCTGCGTGAAGAAATAATGGTTACGCCGGTAAATTCTTCAATACCTTCTAAAATAAAATCCACGGTTTTTGATGCTGCCAGGTAGGTTAGTATAGAGTACAAAGCAATTTCTATAGACAATAAATAAGCAGCAACAGAAAAAATAACAATGTTGAAGATCAAAATAAAATCCCCAACTGTTAAGCTTGTTTTGCGGCTTAAAAAAATGGCTAACACTTCTGTGCCGTCAATAACGGCACCGCCGCGGATAGAGAGGCCAATGCCTGCTCCCAAAAAAAATCCGCCAAAAACAGCCACTAAAATTTTATCGTTTGTAACAGTAGGGTAGGGTACAACAGCTACGATAATAGCCAAAGCTGTAATAGTAATGATACTTTTAAAACTAAAGCCTTTGCTGATCTGTTTATAGCCAAGTAATAAAAATGGAATATTGTAAATAATGATGAGGATAGAAACTGATATTGCAGTTTCTCTATTGGTTAATAGCGAAATCCCTGTCACGCCGCCGTCAATTAAACCGTTTGGAATTAAAAATCCACGCAGCCCAAAACCCGCAGATATCACGCCTAAAAGCATGGTCAGCGCATCGCGAAAGTGTTTTCTTATCCGCTTCTTCAGGCGTTTATTGGCTTGCCTGCGCTGAATGCTTTCAATGGTTCTGCTCCTATCCGGATTGAATGCTTTTAATATGTTACTGATAAAATTCACTTTATAAAAAATTTATCATCGACGCAAACACTTTACCAAAACTACAATGCACTAACTTCCACACATGAAAATTACCGATCTAATTTCTGCTATTGAGGTTTTTGCCGCACCCGAATTGCAGGAAGATTATGACAATGCCGGCCTGCTTACAGGTAACAGCTCCTGGGATTGCTCGGGGGTTTTATGCGTATTAGATGTAACACCTGATGTAGTTAAAGAAGCGAAGGCCAACAATTGTAATTTAATTGTGGCTCATCATCCCATTATTTTTCGGGGCCTGAAAAAAATAAATGGGAAAAATTATGTGGAACAGGTAATTATCGAAGCTATTAAAAGCGATATAGCTATTTATGCGGCCCATACTAATTTAGATAATGTGGTGTTGGGCGTGAACGACAGAATTGCAAAAAAACTTGGATTAAAAAATACAACAACCCTTCAGCCGAAAAATAAAATGCTGCGACGGCTGATCACTTTTGCGCCATTAGATAAGGCCGAAAAAGTACGGCAGGCAGTTTTTGCGGCCGGTGCCGGGCATATTGGAAAATATTCAGAGTGCAGTTTCAACAGCGATGGTACCGGGACCTTTAAAGCCGAAGAAGGTGCTGATCCTTATGTAGGTGAAATTGGAGAGCAACACCATGAAAAAGAAACTAAAATAGAAATAGTTTATCCTTTTTACCTGGAGAACCAGGTGGTAAAAGCTTTGGTAGACAATCATCCTTACGAAGAAGTGGCTTACGATATTTTTACCATGGACAACGTGCATTTTGGCATTGGCTCAGGCATAATTGGAGAGCTGGAAAATCCTGTGGAAGAAAAAGTTTTCTTAAAAATGTTACATGAAAGATTTGGAGCAAAAGGCATAAGGCACACGGCTTTGCTGGGCAAACCGGTAAAAAAAGTGGCCGTTTGCGGTGGTGCAGGCAGTTTTCTGATTAAAACGGCCATCAGGCAAAAGGCTGATATGTATGTAACGGCGGATATTAAATACCACGAGTTCTTTGATGCCGAGGGAAGACTGGTGATTGCCGATATTGGCCATTATGAAAGCGAACAGTTTACCGTAGACCTGCTATATGACCTTTTGGTAGAAAAATTCCCTACCTTTGCCGTCCTTAAAACTAAGGTGAATACCAATCCGGTAAGGTATTTTGGCGAGTAGTAAGTAAGAATGGCAAGAGGTTAGTGACTGGTGCACATTGGAGAATAGAATTATAGAATGTACAAGTGTGCGACGCAACGTAAGCCAAATGGTAGCCATACAGCCGGGTTCATAACTTCAAACAAAAACCTTCAAACTATAAACTTACAATGGCAAACGTTAAAGAGTATTCAGTAGAAGAAAAGCTTAGCTCGCTGGTGCAACTTCAAAAAGTGGAGTCGAAGCTTGATGAAATTCATATTTTAAAAGGTGAGCTTCCTATGGAAGTAGCTGACCTTGAAGATGAAATTCACGGCCTGCATGCCCGCCAGCTTCGCATTGAAGAAGAAATTAACGGCATTACCGAATTTATCTCGCAAAAAAAGGAAGCCATTAAAGAAGCCGAGGCTTTAGTAAAAAAATACGAAAAGCAAAGTGAGAACGTAAAGAACAACCGTGAGTTTGAAGCTATCAATAAGGAAATAGAAATGCAGCAGCTGGAAGTGAAGCTGTGCGAAAAACACATTAAAGATGCTAACGAAGAGATTGCTGAAAAAGCTGTAGCCTTAGAAAAAGCAAAAAAGGCAATTGCTACCAAAGAAGGTGTGCTTTCGGGTAAAAAAGGCGAGCTGGAGAAAATTATTGCTGCTACTGAAAAAGAAGAAAAACATTTTAATAAACTGGCGGGGGAAGCAAAATCTCATGTTGATCCACGCCTGCTGGCCAGCTATGAAAAAATTCGCAAGAACTATAGAAATGGTTTGGCAGTAGTGCCTGTGGAAAGAGATGCCTGCGGCGGTTGCTTTTACTACATTCCACCACAAAAACAAAGCGAAATCAAACAACGCAAAAAAGTAATGGTATGCGAAAACTGCGGCCGTATTTTGGTTGATTCTGATTTAGTAGATTCTGTTGAAGTAAAATAAGATCGTTAGGATATACTTTATGAAGCTTCTCGTAAATGAGAGGCTTTTTTGTTGGTGAAATTTTTGCAGCAATTCTATTTCTTACTAATGTCAATTGCCTGCCGCCAAATTACCCGCTTACTTCTTTCAGCATATAAATATGATCAATGCCATCTTCCAGGTAAATATCGCTGATTTGCTGAAAGCCCAATGAGCCATAGAAATTTTTGAGGTAGAATTGTGCGCCGATCTTAATGGGTTGCTTGCCAAATAAAGTATAAACCGTGTCAATAGATCTTTGCATTAATTCTCTTCCGGCACCGCTGCCACGAACAGAAGGAGAAGTAACCACCCGGCCAATGGAAGCCTGTTCGTAAATAACACCAGCCGGAACGATTCGGGTATAGGCCACCAGCTTGCTATTGAAAAAGCCCATCAAATGAAATGAGTCCTGGTCTTTGTCATCAGCATCCTGGAAAACACAGTTTTGCTCCACAACAAATACTTCGTTACGTAATTGCAAAATAGCATACAGTTGATAAGGCGTCAGTTCTTCAAATCTTTTTAAGATCCATTGTATTTGCATGGCGCAAATTTAACGGCCAACACCCGGAACTACAGCCAAACTTTCGTTGCCTGTTTCGCTTACCGCCTGCACTGCAAAAAAGTAATTGTCTTTTGAGTAAGGCAGTGTAATGGAATTTTGTTCTGTATAAATTTTCTTTTGCCAAACTGGCGAAGTGGTTTCTCGCATTAAAACATAATAGCCCTTTGGCTTGCCGTTCTTAGGCGCTTTCCAATTGAGCGTGGTAGAATTGGTGAGGTTGCGCACTTCTACTTTTACATTTTGCGGCATTGATGGCGCCTTGGCCAAATTGGCTAAGGTAGAAAGATTGACACCCGTATTTTTTCTTAAGTATTCAAAATCCATGAACTCCGGAAGGTCGCCAAATACAGTTCCCTTTTCTGTTCTTAAATCCTGGTGTTGGTGAGTATAGTTTTCGTTCATTTCTGTTAAACGCACAGCAGCAAATCCTTTTTGTACAAATGGCGAATGATCGCCACCGCGAAGAAAGCGGTCATTGCGATAGATCATTACTACTTCCATATTATCAACATAGCGTTCGCCGGTTTCTTTTACATAGCGGGCCAGTTGTCTTGCGTTGCCATCATTTTCCAAACCAAGGTTGCGGATATTTTGTGCAATTCTTCCTGTATCGCTTGTGGCAAAGGCTTCACTAAACACTCTCAATTTTGTGTTGTCAATGATATTTGTTTCATTGCTGTTATTGCTTCCTACAATATCATTATTCAACATAGCATCAACATTCCAGTTTTGCGCCTTGGCTTTGTTGGCTAAAAAAGTGGAACCAAGCAAACCTTGCTCTTCGCCGCTTACGGTTACAAAAATGATGGTAGCAGGAAAAGAATGCTGGCTCATTACTCTTGCGCATTCTATTACCGCAGCCGAGCCGCTTCCATCGTCATTGGCGCCCGGTGCATCTGAAGTTCTGTTCATTACATCGGTAACGCGGCTATCCAAATGCCCGCTGATGATGTAGACGCGGTCGTCATTCGGATCAGTACCTTTTAAAATAGCCATGGCATTTCCTAAATTGGTAGCTACATCCACTCTTCTGCCATCGGGTTGCAGTGTAACGGTGTCAACAAAAGCTGTCATTCTTCCACCGCTGTTTTTTGCAAACTCGGTAAACTTTTCAACTACCCATGCTCTTGCTGCGCCTATGCCGTGTTTTTTATCTGTAACGGTACTTAAAGTGCTTCTTGTACCAAAGCTTACCATTTTAAGTATGTATGATTGTAAACTGTCCGATGAAATTTCTTTCACCATTTGTTCAATTTCAGCGTCGCGGTGAATGATGGTTTGTGCAAAAGAATACTGAGCAATGAATAGTGTACACAGAATGGAGTAAAAAGTTTTTCTCATTTTATCAGGTATGAATAATAACAACTTCGCTAATCTATTGTAATCTTATTTATTTGCGGTCAATAGCCATATTTATTTTTCCAGAGGTTCCGCAAAAATTTTCGGAGTTCTTCTTCTCTAGGATTTTTCCCCGGATCGTAAAATGCAGTGCCTTTAATTTCGTCTGGCAAAAATTCCTGTTCCGTAAAATTGCTTTCGTAACTATGGGCATACTTGTAATTTTTACCATAACCCATTTTTTTCATCAAGCCTGTTGGTGCATTACGAATATGCAATGGCACAGGCAGGTCGCCTTGCCTGCGAACCATGTCCAATGCTTCTTCAATGGCCATGTAGGACGCGTTGCTTTTATGAGATGAAGCCAAGTAAGTAGCACATTGTGCTAAGATGATCCTCGCCTCAGGATAACCGATTTTGTTTACTGCTTCGAAGCAGGAATTGGCCAACACAATTGCTGTGGGATTAGCATTGCCAATGTCTTCGCTCGCAAAAATAACCATGCGACGGGCAATGAATTTTACATCTTCACCACCTTCTATCATTCGTGCTAACCAGTAAATAGCCCCATTGGGATCAGAGCCACGCATGGATTTTATGAAGGCAGAAATAATGTCATAATGTTGCTCACCGCCTTTATCGTACAAGGCAATGCGTTGCTGCGCAATTTGCATCACAACATCATCGGTAATAATAATTTGTTTTTTGCCTGATAATGCACCAACGACTAATGCTAAAAGATTCAAAAGCTTTCTTGCATCACCGCCTGATAGCCTCAACAGCGCTTCTGTTTCTTTCAGCTCAATGTTTTTTGTTTGCAGCCATGCATCTTTTTCCAATGCCTGGCGTAATAGCTTAACAAGGTCATCATCCTTCAATGATTTCAGCACATACACCTGGCAGCGGCTAAGCAAGGCGCTGTTGACTTCAAACGAAGGATTTTCTGTGGTCGCGCCAATTAATGTGATCGTTCCTTTTTCAACGGCGCCTAATAAAGCATCCTGCTGGCCTTTATTGAAGCGATGAATTTCGTCAATAAATAAAATGGTACCGGTTGTTGATTGTGCCTGTGCAATAGCGTCTCTTACATCTTTTACTCCCGAGCTGATAGCACTTAGCTGAATAAAAGGAACATTCAATGTATGGGCAATGATATTGGCAATGGTAGTCTTGCCGGTGCCCGGCGGGCCCCACAAGATCATGGATGGAATTTTACCATGCTCAATGGCTGTTCGTAAAATGCTTCCTTTACCTGTGAGGTGTTCTTGCCCTACCAAATCTTCCAGCGTTTGTGGACGCATTCTTTCTGCCAGAGGTGTTGCGGCATTCATCATTCAAATTACCGAAGAAAAACGGAAAGAAGGGAGCGA
>JBQCHB010000063.1:0-6073 GCA_051955075.1 Flavisolibacter sp. | reverse complement strand
AGCCCTGATGTCGGGAGAGCTCATTTGGATACCTTTTAGCTTGTATTTTCTTTCAAGGCCTATGACCGCGGCACGGTGCGGATCGCAGAGAATAATTTGCGCACCCATATCAATGAGCTTATCAACAAAGAATAAGCGGCTTTCAAACATTTTTTGATGTACCAGCACTGAGCCTTTGGCTTGCGTAGCTACTACCAGAATAATGCTGAGCAGATCAGGCGTAAATCCCGGCCAGGGATGGTCGTAAATAGTTAGCACACCACCGTCCATATAGGTTTGAATCTCGTAAAGGTCTTGAGCTGGAATGTGAATATCATCCCCGACAAAATCAAGTTGAATACCCAGCTGTCTGAATTTTTCAGGAATAACACCCAAATACTCCAGGCTTGTATTTTTAATGGTGATCTCACTTTGCGTCATAGCAGCCAGACCGATAAATGAGCCGATCTCGATCATGTCGGGTAGCATGCGATGTTCGGTGCCATGTAGAATATCTACTCCTTCAATCACCAGCATATTGCTGCCAATACCGCTAATATTAGCACCCATCCGGTTCAGCATTTTACATAATTGCTGGATATAGGGCTCGCATGCGGCATTATAAATTATTGTACAACCCCTGGCCATTACCGCCGCCATAATAACATTGGCTGTACCGGTTACAGAAGGTTCATCCAGCATCAGGTATTTGCCTTTTAGGCCGTTTGTAGTAAAGTAAAAAAATCCATCTTCCGGATGATATTGATAGGTTGCGCCCAGCTTTTCAAACCCAATAATGTGTGTATCTAATCTGCGTCTTCCGATCTTATCTCCGCCGGGCTTCGGGATAAACGCTTTTTTAAACCGTGACAGCATAGGCCCCGCCAGCATTACCGAACCCCGCAAACGGCCGCTTTTGCTTTTAAAATCCGGGCTGCGTAAGTAATCCAGGTTTACATCATCGGCCTGGAAAATGCAGGTGTGACGGTCAACACGGTCTACCTTTACGTTCATTTCCTGCAAGAGTTCTATTAAATTATTTACATCAAGAATGTCGGGAATGTTGCTGATCGTAACTTTTTCACTGGTTAACAAAACAGCGCTGATGATTTGCAGGGCTTCATTTTTTGCCCCTTGCGGAATGATCTCGCCTTTTAATTTTTTGCCGCCTATAACTTCAAATGAATTGCCTGCTGCTGTTTCCATAGAGGAGGTATTTAGTTCGTTGTTGCCTGTATTTTTTTCGGTGTGCATAATTGTAAATAGCGTATGCAAAAGAACTGAATATTAGTGAGACGAAAATTGATAAAGCCGCGTGCATGGTTGTTGATAGCAGACTCAGTAGCATTAATAGAAAGGTGCAAAGAAAGTTATCAAGGCCGCATAGCCGGTAACCGAAAATCTCGCAATTAAAAAAGCCACCCTTTTGAGGTGGCTTTTATTTTTTAAAAATAATTTCTTAAAATCCCTTTTTTGACAACTTGTTTTCAATGTAGTTGGCTAATTCCGTTTGTCCATTTGCCGTTTTATTTTTTTGAACGCCGCGCAGTTGACCTTCTATAAAATTAGCTACCTGCTCCCTGAAAGATTCAGGAATATCATTCACCAGATTTAGAAGATCGTCAACACCTCTTTTGAAAGGTGCAGCAGCCTTTATTTTGCTTAAAAAGTCCACGAGGGGCCTGATGGCTTCAAACTTTGCCTGCTCCAAAGGCAGGTCTTCAAAATTTTTCAAAATAACGTCGGCAGACGATTCATCGCCAAACCTGATCAGCACTCTTGTAATGGCTGAAGTTAATCTTCCTTTGGATGGCTGCGCTGATAAACGTTTTGCTTCGGCAAAAGCAGCCGTGCTGTCAATTTTTGCCAGCGCCTCCAGGCCGCTGCCCGCAACGCTGTAAGATGAATCGGAAAGGGCCGATTGGAAAAGACTTTTATATTTTGCTTCTTTCAGCTCTCCTAGTTTAGCAATGGCTGCTGCTTTAGCAGGCCGATTGTTATCCTTTTGTGCAATATCAAACAGTTGTGCTTCCGTAGCATTTTTTACCTGTTCTTTTGTAAGATCCAATTTTCCAATAGCGTAGCTGCGCAATGGTGCAAAAGGATCTTTTGTGCCGAGTAAAAGAATTTGTGTTGCTGTTGCATCATCCTGTTTTTTAATGGCTGCATCAATGGCTTCCCTCCTGTCAATGTAATTTTTTGCATTCCTGTATTGGAACAGGTAATCGTCAAGCGATTTATTTTCTGTTTTTTGAGCTACGAGTATTTTGTCAGCATCAAAATTTATAAGCTCGGGTTTTGATGCAGCAGGAAAATAAAAAGTATCCACTTTGTCATTGATCCAGATAGCGTGGCGTGCAGGTTTATTGCCGCTCCAAACATCCACATTCACCGGCAGTGTAAATAAATTGCTGTCGCCCTGCGTCTGTTCAACGATCATGCGGGCCTGTTTAGCTGCATCATCGTAGCTATAAGTAATGTTGAATTTAGGATGGCCGCTGCCGTAATACCACTGGTTGAAAAACCAGTTGAGGTCTTTGCCTGTTACTTCTTCAAAAGCCAGGCGCAATTGCTGTGCTTCGGCTGATTTGTATTTATTGGTATTCAAATACAGGTTTAAAGATTTGAAGAAAGCGCTGTCGCCAACATAGTTGCGCAGCATTTGTAAAATGCCCCCACCTTTGTTATAGCTTACAGCGTCAAATACATCTTCTTTATTGCCATAATGAAAACGAACCAGGTCCTTATTCTCATTTCTACCATTGTAATAGCCCTGCAACGATCCGTAACGCTCTGCATAAGCGGCATCTTTACTGTGGCCGTATTCGTTCCATAATTGCGAACCAAGCGTAGCGAAAGATTCGTTGAGGGTAATGTTGCTCCAGCTTTCGGTAGTTACATAATCGCCAAACCACTGGTGAAACAGTTCGTGTGCAATGGTACCTTCCCAACTGTTGCCATCGGTTAATTCACGGGCATCCTGCTGTGCTGACTCCTGGTGTAAAGTAGCGGTCGTGTTTTCCATGGCGCCGCTTACATAATCACGTCCAACGATCTGCGCATATTTCACCCAGGGATAATCAACACCGGTAAGGCGGGAAAACAAGGCCATCATTTGCGGCGTGTTGCCAAAAATTTTCCTGGCTACCGGCGCATATTCTTTTTCTACATAATAATTTACTTCCTTGTCTTTGTATTTATCTTTTATTACGGCATAATCACCCACGCCCATAAAAAACAGGTAAGGAGCATGGGGCTGATCCATTTTCCAGTAATCGGTTCTTGTGCCATCGTTATTTTTTTTCTGGCTCGTTAATTTTCCATTGCTGAGCGTTACATATTTAGACGGTACGGTCATGTAAATTTCTTCCGTAGTTTTTTGATTGGGCTTGTCAATGGTAGGTACCCAAACCGATGTGGCTTCTGTTTCGCCCTGCGTCCATATTTGGGTGGGTTTATCTTTTTCTTTTCCGAGCGGGTTGATAAAATACAAACCTTTTGCATCGGTTATGGCAGCGCTGCCTTTGCCGGTGTACTCATCTGGTTTTGCTGTGTAATCAATATAAACCGTGTATTGCTCACCTCTTTTGTAGACTTTATCAAGATTGATGTTTAAAATCATTCCATCGTACTGAAATTTTAATGGAGTGTTTTTACTTCCTTTTACAATTGAAACCGATTTTATATCCATGCCTTTGGCATCCAGCGCCAAAGAATCGGTAGCGTAAAAATGGGGTTTCAGCGTGATCCACACTTTACCGTTGAGCTGCGATTTTGAATAATCAAAATGTGCATCCAGTTTGGTGTGCACAAGGTCGTTGATCTTTTCGGCAGTGGCCCTGTATTCTTTCAGAAGTTCTTTTTGATCTTCCTGCGAAAAGGCTGATGCAAAAACCAAAAACAAAAAATTTAGTAATAGAAATCGTTTCATGTTAGTGTTTTAGAAACGCAAATTTAGGTGATAGCAATTAGTGAAGCTTTTTTAAACAAGCAGAAGAACACGCAAAGGCAAATCGCTGAAAAAATATACACTCATCAATAATAATTGAAGTTGCAATTTCTTATTCTGGCAACATGTTTGGGGCTTTCGGGCTAATACTATGTTTTACTCAAAAACCTTTATTTATGAAACTAAAAATCATGAGCCTGGTAACAGCAATGGTTTTACTGTTATCGTGCGGAAGCAGCAGAAACACTTCTACTTCATCTTATCCTGCATATGACGTGCCTACAGGCGTGCAAACCAGTTTTACAACCCAATACCCGGCAGCCACAAGTGTTACCTGGTCAAGTTATGATGCTGCAGGCGTGCCTATTGACTGGGAATTAACGGGCTGGCCTGCCATGACCACAAGCGATTATGTAGTAAGATTTAACATGGATAACAACAACTATTATGGCTGGTACGATGCCAATGGCAACTGGATTGGAAGCACTTACGTAATTACAGATTACAGCACTTTGCCAACAGCAATCAATACAACGCTGCATAACCAATACCCGGGATATACCATTTCATCTGTGCAAAGAGAATCGTGGAAAGATCATACCGGCTACGAGATAAAAATGAACAGCGGTGATAATAAGGTGAAGTTGCTTATAGATGATAATGGAAATATTATCAAGCAAAAAACCAAGGACTAAAGTTTAGGAACTACGTCAACAGGCTCATGATATTTTATCATGAGCTTTTTTGTGAGAAGAGACGTACAAGCTTTTGAGGTAAGACTAAAGCGCTAGCTGATTTTTTTGACATTGGTAGCATTAAGCCCTTTTGGTCCCATCTCTACTTCAAAGCTTACTTTGTTATTCTCTTTTATGGGCTCGGTTAACTGGTTCACGTGGATAAAAACACTTTCGCCGGTTTTTGCATCCTTAATGAAGCCAAAGCCTTTTGTTTCGTTGAAAAAGCTAACGATGCCGGTGCGTACCGGGTCATCGTCTTCGCCGGGAACGTATTTGGGGACGCCGATCTGCATATCTTCCGGCTTAAAAACTTTCTTTTTTTTAGGATCGGGCGGCGTGTCAGAAATGTTTCCTTCTTCATCGATATAAGCCATCATTTCGTCAAGGCTTTTGCCCTTTTTGGCATTGGCTTTTCGTTCTTCCATTTTTTCGGCTTTTTCCTGCCGTTGTTTCAATCTCTTTTTTTCTTTTTCTTTTTTACCGAAAGTTTCACCCGATTTCGACATGCTTTTACTTATTTGATGTCTGGTGAAGGTCGTCATTTTTTAGCGGACAGGAAAACGTGTTTAAATTTGATAACAAATGATTAGGGTATCAGTAAACTTGAAAACCAGTAAATTAATGGTTGATAAGCGATGACCCGCTGACTTATACACGCTTCATTGAATTGCTTATAACAAAGATGAAAGCCCGAAGAATTATGAAGGGTTCCAGGGTCCTTTAGTCCGGAAGAAGCCATGTTTCCTGTCCTATGCATTTTTACCTCGTAACATTACCATACGTTCCCGGCAGTAATTTAAGGTGTTCGTAATTGTCCTATACATTGACTTGCATTATCCTTGCTTCATCTATGCTTCATCCATACTTCATCCTCTTTTGATGTACGGTTGTGACTAGTCCTTGACTAGTCCTAAAATAGCTATACAGGTTAAAGAATAAATCCTGGATTGGCTGTACAGTTGGATTTGGTAATCCTAAAGAAGCTATACAGGCGTTTTTTCAAATTTAGGTTTTTGGTATTTCTTCCATCGTTTTTTTAGTGGTCCGGATTTGTGGTGCGCTTCATAAGGTGTGAGGTAATCACAACTGCTATTCGGTCTAATAGCATTATAAGCAGCAATGCTTTTATCAACGAGGGTACATGTTTCTTCAAAGCCAAACGCTCCGCGTATGCGGCCGGGCCTGCGCACAGCGAACAGTTATTATAGTTACAGTTTTTTCTTTTTGGTAGGTTGTGGCCCTCTCCCGAGCTTCGCTCCTGACCGATGGTCACCCCCAACGGGGGAGGTTGGGCTCTGTAGTATGATTGTGTAAAGTTTTTACTGTGCGGGCAGTGCCCATCCCCCGGTTGTAGCTCTTTTACACCTGTTGCCTGTGCAGGTACGGTGCAGTGTCTTTTTTGCTACGC